>JARFXS010000138.1 GCA_029194465.1 Candidatus Nitrosocosmicus sp. | reverse complement strand
ATTATATGGAGCGGAGTGAGCATTCGAAATTTATCAATAAGGTATTTGATAAATGGTATGAAATGGATGATGTTGATTTTCAGATTCGAGAATTTTCCTCAATTATAAGGGCATTATTAGGTGGCAAGCATATCAGCTGCTTATTGGCAGGAAACTGCATTGGAAAGTATTATGGAGTAAATTATAACGGAGACATATATCACTGTGATGAGTTTATGACCGATTCGAACTACAAACTGGGTAATATACTTACTCATAACTTCAACGAAATACTAGTATCTGAGAATGCCCAGCACCTTAAAGAGACCAATAATCAAGAAATACACTTTTTAAATTGTAAATGGAAAGATATTTGTAATGGAGGATGTCCAAAGGACCGATATGTCCATAAATTGATGTCAAAGAAAGAGATAGAATGTTGTGGTTATTCAGATTTAATTGAACACATTTATGATAGAATACAGGACAGTATTAAAAATAAAAGTATTAATTAGATGAAACAATTAGAGGGGTCTTCATTTTTTTGATGAATGAGTATGTATGAAGACATCCTAAAAGAGCTCAACATACCATACAGAATTGATAAAGCATTCATTTATGTTGGTTACACATCAAGAATTCGTGGTTGGAAATTGCATATTTCTTCGGTTCCTGCTACCTAATCCCTAGTGCTTATAGAACAATTATTCCATATTTGAATACTATAATTCATTATAGTTTATAAATTTGCAATGAATTCCGAAGTTTTGACTAGGCCGAATTGATTTATGGTTTGGATTTATCGAGATCTAAATTCTGACAATCTATCCCATTAGTGATTACCATAATGCAACGCCATTCAAATAATTCATCTAACCAAATAACCAATGGTCCAAAAATAAATACCGATATTCAATTAGGTAGTGGTGTTTACTAGATACGGAGGATTTAGCTAGTGTTTCAAAAGATCATCAAGGTATGAACAGAAATGCATTTATGATGTAAAAAGGTGATTTGATGACAGATAGTTATACAATTCAATGCATCAAACCATCTGGAATTTATTATCCATTCAAAAATCTCGAACTTCCTAATAATACCAAGCACCAAATAGAGAGTTCATTGTTAGTATATTTCCAAGAAATAAAAAATATAAATAATCAGGAAAAGGGAGCCGTATATCTGGTTCGTTCTCAAGACAATCAACAAAAGAATTATATCATTAAGCAAGGCAAAGGAAAATTTTTGAAAGATGAAAATGGTCGAGATATGAAAACTAGGCTATATTTTCAGAGTATTATACACCAAAAACTCTCAAAATATATAAAAATTCCGACATCCCTAGACTATTTTGAAACCGATGAATATGGTTACTTAGTTTTAGAATATATTGAAGGATACACACTAGGATATGTTCTAAACAACGTTACCATTAAGTGGAAGTCATTCTTGTTCCTGCTGTATGATTTATTAAAAGTCATCAAAGGTTTGCATTCTTTTGGATATATTCATAGAGATCTTTCACCTTCAAATATTCTCATTTCAAAATCGAGGTATATGTATTAGATTTAGAACTTTGCCATGACCTTGCGAACAACGCCCCGCCTTTTTTCTTGGGGACCCCTGGATTCATATCCCCGCAGCAACAAAATAGAGAAGCCCCTTCTTTTTCGGATGACATATACTCATTAGGATGTATTATGGTTAGAATCTTTACCTCGATAGATCCGAAACATCATTCGCCTTCAGAGCTTCTGTTTGAGGTTTCAAATAAGTATACTCATATCCCCGATGAACTAAAAAAAATAATATTATCATGTATTCAGGAGGAGGCTAATGACAGACCCTCCTTGGATTCCATTATTGATACTGTTCATCGGTTGATCAGTTTACGTTAATTTGTAGCAAGAGTAGATGATTGAATAATAAAACCGAACTAGAGATTTAAACTATGGATAAAGCTCTAATTAGTCTTAGCGTGTTATCCTACTATCATTGCTTTGAATAAGTCTAGGTTCTCGCAACAATTGGTGTAAATCCCTGGTATAAAACTCAATTTGAGATAACTATCACATATAGACACATTCTAATACTGAGGTATAATCTAACAAATAGGTTGGATTACAGGCAAATATGACCTGCATCCGACCCGGCCCATTTTTTTAGCAGACCTTAAATTTGGTCCATAATTACAAGCAATATGGTATAGTAACGCTAAACCTGATTCGGTAATGGAGCCTATAATGTTTTTTGTAGAGTTCTAATTTGGGATATTATTAGGTTTGGTATTTCAATATGGCAAATATGACAATTTATTGACAAATTCAAAACCAAAAATTATCTACAATGCACTTCAGGTGCTAATCTTGTTCAGAGCAGATACTACTTGATTAGACCATTGCCAATTCATAAAATAAAGCATTTTGGATGGGCTAATAAATTTCTAGTCGGCCTCAGAAGATGTTAGGTTGATCGCACCAAGCTGTATTGCTGCAGTAAGCGCATCAACTACAACCCATCCCTCTTTTATCTTGTTATCTTGAAAATGGAACATGTTCATTCCTACTGTTTCAAAATCCTTATTGGTAGATGGGATGCCAGGAATTTCCTTTCCTTGAGTACCTTCTACGATAAAAGCTGAAGCAACTCTACCTGACTCTGACTCTTCTATGCTATCTACGATTGTAACATGAATATTAGGAAATATACTACGATCTGATGAAACCCATTCATTATAGGCTTCGATCCCTTCAATGCTCACACCACGAGCATGGTATATGAAATCAGAAGTTACGTATCTATCTGTATTTTTTAGATTCCCTTTGTTGTAAGTTTCATCAATGAATTCGTGAACAATCCGTTTGCGTTCTGTAGAAGACATACGAATATTCGGTGGATGTTTTAATTTAACTTTTCGGTGAAGATGGAATTGATGCAACTATATAATGTGGTTGTTCGACGGAAATTCGGTCGATTATAATCGATGATTAAAGCAACTAAGTACAACTACTCTCTCTCTCTTGTTAGCAAATTCAACAGCCAGATAAGAACACGTTTGTGGTATCTTGTGAGGTATCGCATTCAACAGTAAGTATTTCTTAAGCGACAGGCAAAGTTGCATACACACTTCATACCCAGAGCTATGTAAAATTTATATAATAATCTACGGTATATCCAATTTATGGTAGGAAGAAGACTTGTCGTTGGTGGAATGATCGCAGGAGGAACTTCAGTCGCTGCAGCCGCTGTTGTAGGACATCATATGCAAAAAAAGCAATATCAACGTATGGAAAGACGTTAGGCCCTACAGTCATAGACAAATTAAGACCAAATCCAGACTGCTCGAGCTATACAAATACAAAAATCTCAAGCAACCCCTCAGATGCAAATGATTTGAGGAGTATACTTTTTATTAAGTTTGGCAAATAGATAGCGTCAAACAACAAGGATTACCTTGTAATCAGATATGCCGTCCATTGACAATATTTAACTTATTTTATATGCTTTCTTGTTTATGATAATTTTTACATTTGTAGGTTGTAGAGTTGATTCGCTTAAACTAATGTTAAAGGGTCAATCTTCAACCGAAATATATCGAATAAATTCTTATATTGATATTCACCTGTTATCTTAAAGTAATCGTTTTCTTTTTATATGCTGTTTGTCTTTACATCCGAGTCACCTAAAATTCCAAGCGACCTAAATGTTTTCAATATATTAATTATTCTACGCTTTATTTCTATATCTCGATCTTGCCCTATCAATCAATTATTCGCCTCCATTACTCTCTATTTTCAAATTTATTTTTTCTCGGACTATTTTGGGAATATTTACTTTTTCTAATGGATATATACTGGAATCGTTACTATCCATTACGCTTTCTTTTGAAATGACTCCAATAAGACTTGAAGTCTAAAAAAAATTGTTTAATTGACAGTTCCCACATACCTCATGATTTCGAAGCCCTCCATGGATTAGAAATACAACTATTGAACATTATTTGATAGATACGACATAAAATTAGACTCGTAAAATATCCAATACTAAACCCTTCGGGCCCGATCCTACGATTGTCCTAAACTCGAGTTCGACATACTCATCACTGATAAATGTTGTCCAGATAGAATTACAAACCTCAAATTTGTACCGTTGACAATATAAATCCGACCCGGCCCATTCGGAAATTAAATCATTCTGAATAGATT
>JARFXS010000137.1 GCA_029194465.1 Candidatus Nitrosocosmicus sp. | reverse complement strand
TCATTATCTTAATTGAATTATTTTATCCCAAACTCCGATGTTCGGTTCTTCATCAGATAAATTTCTTGAACCTATATTTTCTATTCTAAGGAATTTTATGACATGTTATTATGGTGACAAATCAAAATCTAATGTTTAACATAAGACGACAAGATTTTTAAAACCACCTTTCTCATCAATCACCCGATAACCACATGGGTAAAATATATGATTGCGCTATAATTGGAGGAGGTCCTGCTGGTTTGAATGCTGCATTGGTGTTAGGACGTGCTAGACGAAATACTTTATTGTTCGATAACAATAATCCTCGAAATGCTGTTACACAGAAATCTCATGGATTTATCACACGTGACGGCGTAAAACCAAAAGAATTTAGAGAAATCGCTCATAAAGAAATTGGGAAATATCCTTCTGTCATGTTTGAAAAAAAAGAGGTAACTTCAGTAAGCAAAAAAGATCATCTATTTGAATTGATTACAACTGAAAATGAACTCTATCAATACAGGACTTTAATTATTTCTACAGGTTTAAAAGACGTTTTACCAAACATAGAAAACATTTCCGAATACTATGGCAAGAGTCTATTTAGTTGTCCTTATTGTGATGGATGGGAATTACGGGATAAACCTTTGGTTGTTATTATAGACAATCAAGTCCAGGGTTTTCATTTCACTCAGACTGTATATAATTGGTCCAAAGACCTTATTGTATGCACAACCGGAAAGTCATTTCAAAATCCTGAGCAAAAACGTTTGATACAAAATAAAGGAATAAAGATTATGGAAAACAAAATTAAGAAATTTGTTGGTAAAAATGGGCAGATGGAAGAAATAATCTTTGAAAATGACGAAAATATAATCAGAGAAGGTGGTTTTGTACTGCCGCAACTAATACAGTCGTCTAATTTTGCAAAACAATTGGGATGTGAGAATAACTCACTTGGAGGTATATCTATAGACTCTTTTGGTCGGACTAACGTCGGGGGAGTATATGCAGCAGGTGATGCTTCTGTAATTGCTCCTGCTCAATTAATCATTGCTGCTGCGGAAGGACTTCGAGCAGCCGCAGGAGTGAACACAGATTTAATCCAGAGAGAATTCTTGACTTAATCCTCATTTTATTTAAATTATATTTAAATATTAATATCTCCACATACTATTGAAATACACATTTTCATATATTACTATTCAATGGTAAAGCATTAACGAATATTCACTGGGTTACCTATTTCCGGTGGGATTAATTTGCCTATGGTCCCAGGGCTCGACTCTGTTAATAATTTCCAACATACAGAATAACAAGTTAGATGGTTTTTCTGGATCTAAAGGGGAACCATCCGGACATCAGCCTGGCCTAAAAATAAACATGCATTAATGGATAAGTAATAATTATACACAAAATCTTGTGTCAAAGTAGTTTTCCATCCATAAATAAACTTTGTTAACTTGAGAAAATGATATGGCTTGAAGATGTCCTATCTCTTCTATGAAAGTCAGAAACAAAACACCTTCAGAATATGTTTGCTATGGTTTGTACTAGTACTTTTCAGGTCTGTCGCTTAGACGAGCCTCTGAAAGATTAACAGCCGAAGGGTGGGATGTTAAAATGGCCATCACAATTGCTATCAATCACCAAAGTGGATTGTCCGAATTGACCTGGTAGGCCACCAAAGGAAGTTCCATTTTCTGAAACTATATTATATCTTAATGTGTTTGCTTCAGAATCATACACCGGATTAAAGAGTTCTATTACACCTAAATCCTGTTTTTGTTCTGCTTTGTCATCTACAACCAGAGCGACATTGGGTGCGTCTATAGCAAAATTGTTTACCCCTGTACTCCAGTTACCGATAAAGTCGGCTGTGTCAATAGATGAGATTATTCTGTCAGGTCTGTCTGAAAACACTATTGTCTTATTAGATACATCGTTTAACTCTAGTGTAGAAGTTGTAGCATTTACTTCGGATAAAGAGCCAGATTGAGCACTCTGGATAAACAGGAACGTTGCCTCAGTGATATTGTTACCGCTACTTCCGCTGGCTGAAGTTAAAACTGTCGTCGCTGTAGCAGCAGTTTCATTTTCTCCAGAAGACGTTGCGGTAGTGGCTGATACAATCTTCGCAACAGGAAATAGTAAAAGAGATGATGCGGCTACTGTACCTATTAGAAGCACTCCAAATATTGCTAGAAATGTAAGATTATAGTTTGACATAGGACACGAGATATTACCCGAGTATTTATTTATTACTCTCATGTTCAGGATGTTAACTTTAGCACGGATCATCTCCTCATAGTGCTATTGATAAACATATTCAACCAGTTTCTGACATGCTGTAGTTTGCAATTCTTAAGCCTGTATGGAAAGTAGATAGAAGGGCATACATTTACTAAACTAAGAATACTATCAATATATACGATATTCAAGAGAGGATAAAGAAACTCTGAAATTGCCGCAAGGTTGGATAGTATTGAACGTAAATGGGGATTTTAAAAAGTTTATTCGCTATTAAATTTTTGCTTAACAAAGCCAAATCTATAAGAAAATCATACTAAAAAAGAAGGTAATTAATGGCTCAATTATTTACTTTTTAATCATCACCTTGTCCTAAATCTTGCTCAAGTTGATCCTCTACATCACCCAACAAATTATCTGATGTGTCGATGTGATTCAAAGCACCAGTCAGATTATTGTTTTGTAATTCGGCAATTGCCAGGTCCAATGATACCTTTATTTGTGCTATGTCCTCTACGCTAACCTCTGATGAAGTTTGTTTTGTTGAATTTTGTTGAGCTAAAACTGGGGAATTTGTATTCATGTTGAAGAAAAGTCCAACAAAATTGCAATTAAACCAATGGTTGCTACTAAATTTTTTCGCTTTATCATTCTGTATAGTTGATTTTCATTATTATTAAAGATGTATTAAAAAAGGATTGATAATTAAAAGTAGATTGAAGTAGATTCACAATTTAACATCAAATTATCCATTTGTTATAATAAACTGTATAAAATTATCAAAGGTTAAAAGAAAGGAAATTGAGTCAATTTGGATAATAAATTAAACCGATAGCGGACTTAAATGAAAGAAATCTATTCCAATTTAAGAGTCCAATATGAGCGTAGAGAATTTGTCAACAGAAGATCTCATTTTATTGTTTATTTGGATTATCTAGTTGTTTACTGTAATGGAATATCTTCATTGGCTCGTAAGAATTAAGAAAATTGTAATTCGGGGATTAACGGTATCGATAAGGTGAGGTTGGTCCACTACAATCTTATTGGAGAACGACGTTGAGAATTGAAGCAAATTGGTAAATGATAAAATACTGCTTTTTTATCCAATTGATCAGTGAATAAAAGAATTATTTTACTTTGAAACCAATTATAGTTGACATGGGAAGGTAAAAGTGTATTTGGGCATCTACTAAATGACTTTTCATTCCCAAGTTATTATCATCAAGATCTTGTTTGAAAAGTTGATAATTTTGTCTTTGTTTTCAGATTTGGGACGAGGCTTGTAAGGTTTTTTTCCAAGTCCATTTCTAAATCAAATCGTTCTGATCCGATATTTACAGCTCCTAAATCTTTCATCGTCTTTGTTAACTCTTCAAGTGTCCAAGCATTAGTATATGAAGGCTCCCGTAATTTCTCTACGTGATTAAACGCTTCTTTCTTGTCATTGTCTGGAGTTACTTCTACAACCAATATTTTGCCACCAATTTTGCATACACGTATCATTTCCTCTAGCACTCTTTTACGGTCAACTATATGATGAAAACTAGCTCTTGTCATTACTATAGAAAATGATTCGTCACTAAAAGGTAAATTCGATACATCTCCAACTCTCCACTCTATATTATTCAATCCTTGTTCCTTCTGAACATGTTTTGCTCGTTCGATAAGAGATGGCGTTAAATCTATTCCGGTAACATGATTTACTAGTTTTGCATATTCACAAGCTATGATACCTGGACCACATGCGACATCTAATACTGTATCTTCTTTTCCAGGATTACTCAATTTCAACATCAGATTTAATCCATATTGGTTTGAATTATGTGATTTATGAAAAAATTCTTTAGCTTGTTTAGTGAATCTATTTATTACTGTTTCATTATGAGGAATTGCATTTGTGCCTGTATTACTTTCCACTTTTTATCTAAGTGAGATAAAATATTAAACTGTTAATGAGTGGATTCATTTATTTATAATAAATCCATTATATGATATTTGAAAATCACTGATCACAGAAATACAGCTACAGAGTTCTTGGAAGATAGACCTTCACTTGGATACCTGAACATAAGGAATCATTCGGTCTACTGGATATGTTGCTGTTACAATTGACGGAATAATATTAAAGCATAGAGTAGATTCCTTTGAATATTTACCTACTAGAGGGAAGTTAAAAGTTCAAAAAAATGATATAATTTTTGTTTAAAATAATAGTAGTAGGTGACGACTGTTCCTATTCCACCATAGTTCAATGGAGACATCGTTACTACTTGCTTCAATGGGATAAGACCTAACATGGTAGAACATGAAACAAGCCAATGGAATGATTGTTAATTATTTGCTTTAAAATATTTAATATTTTTCAATCTTATCCTCCAAATTAGACAAACGAGCATTGATCTGCTATATTGACCAAATACAATTTCTCTTTCTTAAACTCAGGAGATTAAATGTCTCTTTGTCTCGCTTCAATTTCCTCTTGATTTAAATCATTAATGTTTGTCACGACTCATACAGAAGAATCTAATGATAAAAGGTTTCTTAGATTATAAAAATCAGAACTCATCATCAATGACTATTCTAACTGGTTCGCTTATTATTTTCTTGATATTTTTAATCATATCTTAATTGTCCCTTACTATCATCATCTCCTCCTCTATTATCATCTGATATCTCTCCCCAAGTCAACCTCGTAAAATGGCTGCTGATAAATATTCATCCTTCCATTTGGCAGTAAAGTCATAACTGGTAGCATTACTCTTTGATAAGCTTCATCAGATATTTTTATAGCATACAGCCGTATCCCCTAGATTGATAGTAGAAGGACCTGTGCCACATGTGCAGTGCCAATAATCTCGTCTTGATCATCATAAGAGCTTGCAGTTATTCATTTGCTTTTATAGTGGCTGTTCCATATTCAAAATCTCACCAAATCAATTCATCAGCATAGAATTTACATTAGGTATGTTTGGCTTAGTATTAGAATGTCATATTTTTATTTTTTATTATCATTTTTCCTGACCGAAAGCTTCAACACTAAAAAAGACTTACGTCTAATACCAGTAACATTGTTGGTCAGCAGAAAAGTTAACCTAAAAATCTTAGTGCGACAATAGGATTCACCTTAGGTCAGCTAAAGATAAACATCTAAAATACTTTTATTGTAGATTTTTACTGTTCTAAATTTCTAGTTTAGTTTGTTTCATTTTCTGTTCAAATTATAAATAGGCTTTCACTGAAGCTATTTACTTAAGAAATTTAGCAATTTCTCTTATTTCACGGTCAAATATGACATTTTAGTATTATTTTCTAGATAACAAATAGGAGATTATGATTTTCCCAAATACTTTTTTCTTAGTTTTTTAGTCTTATCATCCTTCCAATACCCGCGTGGTATGGTCCGCAGTCTCGCTCACAAATGGGTTTACCACATTTTTTACATATTCGCGTTTGATAAAAGCCCCTTAAGGGAAATGATGAAACATTCTGAATAAAGTCAGTCATTATATTTTTCTTTTTGTATATCTTGTGAATCATTTGCTATTTCTTTACCTTCTAAGTAACATGTTCATAAATGCGTTGATGATGAATCTCCGTAGATGTCATCAGTATATCATTTATCGATTTTTTCGAATCCGTAGAAGAGGTAGAAGCATTAGACAATATCAATTATTTACAGACTATTAAAAGAAGTAGGTTTTGATCGACCTAACCAATAAGAATCAAATCAAAGCGTTTCATACTTCTTTTATTTTTATAGTCTTTCATTTATGTGCCCCTAGAATGTCTTATTTCCAGATATTCCTGTTTCCAAGTCAATATCTTGGTTTCCCATATCCATTTCTTTAGCATAGACCCTACTCTTTCATTGATTCTCAAAATGCATTTTTCATAAAGAAATTATGCATATTACCACGAGATCAGACTGGTTGGATCTTTAATCTGTCTTTCTAACTCGATCTCATCACAAAGTAATCATAATGTAAAACAAAAAGTATGTTATTATGTAATTCTTTCTTATTGACAGATTATTGAACCAGATAAATAAAATCAATTTGCTATTACTTCCGTCGGATTAAAGTTATTGTTAAAGAAAATTTTGAAACAAGAGCAGTTTCAATTATGAGTCAGGATTTCCTTTTACGATTACGGGCAAATCTGGCCCTCATCCAAGCCCAACTATGACGTAGGTTAGAGACTATTATATGATATTAACATCAAATCTTTGTAAAATATATGGTGGATATCATCACATTAATATAGTTGGTATTAATTTATCATTAGATCACAATCCCTTGTATTATTCCCACTAATAACTTCGTTTCCTCTAAGCAAGTGGTCATACTCTAGTATTTTTTTACACTGACATTAATCCTCCAATTGAAAGTATCACCGCGTCCTTATCTATCTTTATCTATTAAATTTAATTACCCGAATTTGAGATGATCTTAAAAACATATACTATATTTGATAAACACTATCATCCATTTTTACCAGTATTGTCATTAAATTAAATAAATCAAAATGAATATAATTGGATTTTCCATCAAACTCGCATTGATCTTTTGTCATTGTATTGAAATAAATCACTATAATATACCCATTGATATTCGAGTATTTCCTGAATACTTTTTTGAATATTCTACAAATTTGTCTGCTTCGCAAAGTCATCTTTAGTATTATATTATTAGTATTTATTTCTCTGGTTCTACCATTCATCGATGCCCTTTGACTGAATAGACTCACAATATTTAAGTTTATTATAGACTTTAATTCTTTCATAATAATATAAGGATCTGTTAGTTACTGTTAGCGCTAATTCTCGACATTTGTGATTAGAGTCATTTTTGGTTAATTCCCAAACTAGCTCAAGAATGCATTATTCCTAATTCATTATGTTGTCGTTACTGATAAAACCGGTAATTTTCTGAGATTTGTTTTGGTTAATTCCCAATCATTTGAAATTTCACTATATTCCAATAGTCGCATATACTGATAAATAGAGTATTTTTCGGCAGAGTCTGAGACTTTAGTTAATTGGTTATCCAATTTCAATTAAAAGAACTTGCTTTAAATGGTTCCCCTATTTTACAAATACAAGTCAATCAAATCAAAGCAATTTAATAATCTCTATAGTTACAACTATTTGTCTTTGAATAACGATGGATAATATTGCCAAAAATTGAAA
>JARFXS010000136.1 GCA_029194465.1 Candidatus Nitrosocosmicus sp. | reverse complement strand
GAATCTAACTATATGATATATTTGAAAATATATCCACTATAAATCAATCAAGATTAGCTAAATGAACATTTTCATGTCCCCCTAACTCTTACACCGATATCTTGTGCTAAATGAATAATGTAGATCTCTTGCTTAATTAGTCCCAAATAACTATTATGAACATATGTGCAAATATATCGTAATCTAAATTATTTTAATGGATAATACAGTAAGAAAAAAATCTAACTTCTATATAACCTTTTTTAACTAGCATTCATTGATAAAATGTCTACAAATGCTGTTAGTAGTAGCAGCCATTTTTTTGGAGAAATTGATTATTTGTATTTATCGGATATTAAAATACCATATCACAATTTACGCAATCCAGGTACTGTGGCAATTGATGAAATGGTTGACTCCATAATACAACATGGTTTGCTAAATCCCATAATTGTAAGAACAAAAGATGACAACTACTTTGAGATTGTAGCTGGTTATAGAAGATACTTGGCATGTAAATCTTTAAAATGGAAGAAAATTCCGTGTCATATAGTCAATTTAAATGATATGCAAACATTTGAAGTCTCGCTTGTGGAGAACATTAAAAGAAAATCTCTTACTCCCATTGAAGAAGCAAACGCGTTTAAAATGTATGTATCTGACAAAGGTTGGGGAGGAATAGCAGAGTTATCGATCAAAATAGGAAAGAGTTCTAGCTATATTACAAGACACATTGCTTTACTTAATTTGCCTAATGATATTTTAGAGAAGATTAGAAATAAGAATTTGAACCCAAGTGTAGCTGAAGAACTCTTATCTATTAAAGATCATGATCGACAATCTTACCTTGGAGATCTGATACATAAGCGACACCTTACTGTAAAGAGAGCTCGAGAAATGATTAAAGAAGATCCTCTATACTGCGAGAACTCCGAGATAATCGAGATAAGAAAAGATCTTCAAATTTTTAATAAATCCATCATTGCATTGAGAGTAGCTCTAAATAGATTGGGAGAAATTATTGAAGAAGTAGAAGTAGAAGGGGTGAGCGAAAAGAATAAAGATGGAAACTTTCTAATTCAGGAGCTTATCCGATATCATTCAAAATGTCTTCACAATCAAATCGATAATTTATTAAAGTCAAAAAAGAAGTATGCTAGAGATATAGTGCGGTACCGAAAGATTTTAGATAATTAACCTGTTTATATCATTTGAAGCGTTCGACATGGAGTAGTCAGAGTAAGATAAGTATGATTATGATTTCAAGTGAGTATATAATTGCCCTTAAATATGGGTGCTCAGTGAATTAGAAATGGTTTATTACACATTTGATCCTCTATCAGGCAGTAATAGACATATCAAAAATCAATCTAATCGTGAAGACTAGACTAAATTAGGATGTATCTCCTAGGTCTTATAGCAACTAGTTCCTAATTCGTACAAGCTGTTTATGATTTGCCAAACGGATATGAACAATTTGATGGTTATACTTATTTTTAAATAGTGAACCCACATGGAATTATTTATTCAAATATTATACTAGAGATTAGGTTCAGCAAAATATGAAATCAACACTTTCAAACTATGATGTATTAATTTCATTTTTACAAATTGACTATAATTAATGATCTAATGGACGAGGAAGTCGGACCTCTAGCAATGATGTTTATTGACGCAGCAAAAATGCGTTTACTAATATATTATAACATCTACATGACGGTCTGATCATAAAATTTCAAATAAAAGCATCAATGTACTATCCAATAGGTATTGCATTTTATGTATTCAAAGGGCTTTTCAACGCTAAGTATTTTGTTAATTATATTCTCACAAGGTCGAATTACACAAATGTAGGTTAGGGGGGTAAAATCTTAACTCTGTTTATATTGATAATGGAACATACTAAGACAATAGTATGAAGAATGTTAAATCAGTGTTTGATGATGATATTGAATACTTGTGAATATGAAATAACCTTATGCAACTAGTAATCGAACAGATCTACTAATCGAAATACCAATTGAAATTCTGATTCAATTTATCAATTAGCATTTTTGGAAGCATTTTCAAGAATTTTCGGAGCTTAGAGTTAATGAAACTGAACAATCCATACGATTTTAGTCTTTAGGTAAGACAGGTCAATACATTTACCGAGTACACTTATACTATTGTTAAGTTTAAAAGTGACTTTGCGTTTTAATATTTTAGCAGGTCCAAAGCCAATTTCAATTTGGAAATTTCATCCTTTAACACAACGGTTTCATCGTCATCCTTAGAATATTTCAGCAGTCTTTCACAGGCTTGAATCTGACTTAGGATTAATTCGCCTTTATCTAGACAAAGACTATGAGAAGACTCGATAAAATGATATGAAATGCTTTTCCCTCTTTCTGTACAGCCGCATGTTTTTGCCTCTACCATATACGGTATTTCATTTTCAATGATATTCATAGTCTAGAAAACTTCATGATAGTTAATAAGGTACCTACTTATAGATAGTGCAAATACTTTATCGGATTATAGAATGTTCATTTCAGAGTAGTTTGTATTGAGATAACTATTTTCATCAGATAACTTGGCATTTAATCACATGTGCGATTATTGGGTATCCTTCTTATTTCAATCCTGGTGTAGAGAAATTGAGGACCTATTAACTGCCAATATCACGGTTACATGGGAACGATCTACTGAGTGAGTGAAGAGTATCACGAATTAAATGGACTCGTGTAGCCCATTACCTATGACTGTTTACCACAGATATCAAAGTAGGTATTGCTATCACGAACTAAACTCAAATGGTACGAATTTTAAGAAAATACTGTAGAATTTTTGAGATACCCTCTGACATGTCATCTTCTTTATAGGCACCTTCTTCGCATGATTGGCATGAAGTCTTCTAGAATAGTTAATCCCAAAGGACCTTTAGAAGTACAAGAACTTGAGAAACCAAAGCCAACTGGTTATCAAGTATTAGTAAAAATACAATCTTGTGGGGTATGCCACAGCGACATTCACTTATGGGAGGGAGGATACACAGGACCAAATGGACAATTTATGAAAACTACAGACAGAGGTGTGAAATATCCGTTGACTCCTGGTCATGAGATTGCTGGCATAGTATCTGAAATGGGTGAAGATGCCAAAAAATCCTTCAAAATAGATGAGAGGGTTATGGTTTATCCCTGGATAGGTGAAGGTTTATGTCCTGCATGTAAAACAGGTGATGAAAACCTTTGTGATCATCCACGATCCATTGGAGTTTACAAAGATGGAGGATATGCTGAATATATTTTGGTCCCAAATTATAGATATCTGCTTAGAATACCAGACGAGATAAAAATAGATATTGCGGCAACATTATCTTGTTCAGCTCTTACAGCGTATAGTGCGGTAAAAAATGCAGGGATAAGACCAGACAACAATGTAGTAATTATTGGAACTGGGGGATTGGGATTGATGGCAATTCAGCTAGCTAAAGCTGTTTTTGGTGCTCGAATAATTGCTATTGACATTGACGACGACAAATTAAAAATAGCAAAAAACAACGGTGCTGACGAAATAGTCAATTCAAAAAGTAACAATCCTATCCAAGAAATTAAAGAAATAACTGACAATAACGGTACAGATGCTGTAATTGACTTTGTAAATAACTCTAAAACAGTCGAGTCTGATATGCAGTTTCTAAGAAGAAGGGCTAAGGTGGTTTTAGTGGGGCTTTTTGGTGGAGAGTTGAAATTAAACCTAATATCTATGCCTACTAAATCATACAGAATTATCGGTTCATACACCGGGAACATACAAGATATGGCTGAATTGGTATCACTTGCAA
>JARFXS010000025.1 GCA_029194465.1 Candidatus Nitrosocosmicus sp. | reverse complement strand
CTTCTACGGCTGTATTTAGGACTTGTTCTTTTACAATCGTAGGTTCGATTATATCCCAATCCGGTTGAGATATTTTCTTTCGTCTGAATCAAGTCCAAACCATTTGACTTTTTTAATATTAGAATTTTGAGATAGATTTAGTCTAAGTTGAATAAAAGCATCCATCAAATTCAACCCTGAATTTTTTTGCAGAAGTAGTGGAATTTCCTCTAATGCTTCGGAGAATTTAAGTAAAACGATTTGCTCCATTCCTTCAATCGTATTAGCTCTTTTTCTTACTTGTTTGTGCCATTAACGCTTCGCATGATCCACCTCCTATGACCAATGGATGGATGTTGGACAAATCTACTCAGACTGGTAATGGTAAATTTGCTCTGATTAAAATTGATGTTTTGGGATTATTACATCTAACATCATCGGTCCCTATTTTCTTCTCAGTATGCCATTTTTGGCATATCCTGGTAAATTTTGATTTGCTCTAACATCATTTTTGAATTTGCTCTAATTAAAATTGTAACTGTTTTAGGATTATTACATCCCTCTACAAATATCATCTTATCAGTCCCTATTTTCTTCTCGTATACATTTTTGGCATATCCTACATTACTTTGTATGTTTCCAACATCCAATTCCTTTATCAGGTTTCCACCTGTAGCTTTCTCTAGCCAATGAAGATCATTTTCTTTTACTCTTTTGACTGATATTATTCCAAACTTGGCCAAAAGATCCTGTGCCACCAAGTCTATCCCTTTACGGTTTATTACTACATTTATACCACTATCAATTATTATTTGTATTTTGTCTCTCGTGATTTTATTTTCTTCCTTCCTAAACAGATACATGTGTTCTGGACTATTGATTGATAATTGGGACTCTGTTTTTGTCGTTCTTGTCTGCAGGTCTTCGTCTAATAATAGGATTCGTGCATTCTTGACAAATCTAGGCATGAGCTCACTATCTATTGTTTTATCAATCAGTACCCCATCAATCAAAATACTCTCTGCTAAATTACCAATTTTTTCCTCAATTTTTATGTCATCAGCCTCTAAAAGGTAGTTATTATTTGAATATACCGTATTGATCGCATTAACGGTAATTTCTAGAATATTGTTTAATTCGGATTGCGGATCAGATGAAAGCCTGACTTTTGTTCCTAGACATGTCCGTGCGAGTTTCTCGATGATTGCCATATCCTTGCTACTTACTTTTCTTGCAATATTGCGCAAAGTCTCTAGGGAACATTGGAGCCCTTTATCGTATCCGTTAACAATAGTAGATGGATAAATGTCCATCGCTAACATCTCTTGTGCCTTTTCCAAAAGAGTAGCGGCAATTATAGCAGTTGTTAGTGTCCCATCTCCCACTTCATTATCTACAGTATTAGTGGCATCAATTAGCACCTTAGCCGCGGGGTGTTGAACATCAATCTTACGGAGAAATGTGGCACCGTCTTTTGTACATGTCGATTCACCAATTATGTCAATATAGATTTTTTCATTTCCTAGAGGACCATAGCAACTTTCAATTAGGGATTTTATCAGTTGAGCGGCATGAATGTTATAACTCCTTACTTCTTTGCCGCTCGTTCGATGTGTATCATCAGGGATTAGTCTAGCATGGGACATATCTTGTTATTATTCTTGGAGTTTATATATGGTAACATCAAAAATGTATTTTACAAAAATTTGTAATTCACTCTGAAAATATAAAAGTAGATTACGTATTCGTTTTTTGGAACAAATGTGTAAATTCCCCTTTTTAGCAATACTTTTTTATAGTTATTAATTATTAATTCCTTAATGCCAACTGTAACATCTAAAGTTGAAATTGAAAATGCTTCAAAGAATGCAATAAATGCCCTCTTTGGACCGAATGTTGAAAATTTTAGAATACGTGAAGTATTTCCTTATTCTGCGGATCAAATTGTAGCCCACAGCGAACAAATGGACGAGACGTCTCAACCAAAAGATGGATGGGATATTCAGGTTACATTCTTGTTAAACGGTCTTCAATATACAGTGGATCTCATCATTCATGAAAAAGATGGACAGGTAAGTTATTCTAGGGTCATTGACAAAATGGTTCCTCTCTGATTTGTAGATGCTATTTAAGAATATTTTATTGGCTTTCGATGGCTCAACAGCTTCCTCAAAGGCAGCAGAATATGCAATCTACCTGTGTAAATTAGAAGGATCGCCACTTACGTTCTTACATGTCCTTGATCATATTAAGCAAGGCGGAGTCATAGGGTTAAGAGCGCGATACGGTGACACTAATTTGATTGATGGATATAAAAGGGCAAGAACGCAGGACGCTGAAAAATGGGTAAAACCAATTCAAGAGATGGCTACAAAAGAGGGTATTAAGAGTACTATTGCTATTTTAGATGATGAAAAAAATTCAAAAGTAGAAACAATTGTTCAATTTATACAAAAAAATAACATTGATCTGGTTATTATGGGTTCGAGAGGATTATCAAAATTTAAACAAATGTTAGTTGGAAGTATCGCATCAGGAATAATCAGTCATTCCAAATGTCCTGTGTTGGTAATCCGATAATTATTTACCTTTTTTTAGATAGTTTAGGATTATTTCTTTTACAAAATCATTTACCTCATAACCATTCTCTTTTGCCTTTTCCTCTAAAGAGTTCCACAATATTCTATCCTTTTCTTTAGAAGGATTAAAAACTAATCTTACTGTTAGTAGTCCTTTGGGAGCGCCCCTTTTAATCCCTAACCGAATGAGTTCTTCTTTTAATGCAGCAGGCTCGATATCTGCCAACTTTATCTGAACCTCAGTCGACTGCCTTGCTATTTTTATGCCTTCATAAAGTGTAATTTCACCATTTTCTATTTTTTCCTGAATCTGATTTGGAAGGGTAAGAATGCTTAGCCATTCACTAATTGTGCTTTTTGGTAACCCGTATAAGCGAGATACCCCTGTGATTCCAGACTTTGTCGATTCTACCAATTTCTTTACCATTCTTGCCTTTTCTAAAGGGGAGAGATCTTTTCTTATTAGATTTTCAAACAGAGAAGCTGCCTCTGCCTCTGCACCCTTCAATTTTGTAATAACTGCTGGAATTTCTTTCTCTCCTTTATTGTGAAGGGCCAAAAATCTTCTCCTTCCGATAAGTAACTTATATCTTTTAGTAAAATTGTCAAATCGTACACAACCGGTTGGAGTAATTCAAATTTAGCTAGATGTTCTTTCATTAACTGATCACTTGAATCTTTTCCAAATGAAAAATTCTTGCGGACATTTTCATCTGCTACATCGATCAGGTCAACCGGTATATTCTTGATTTTCAATCCTTACTATATGTTCGCCTTTTCCGTTATTATTCATTATGGTTTGAAGCCTTCAATTTGACAATTTCTTTCCTAATCGTATTATACGCATCCATCTTACGCCTATATTCGTAATTTACGGGATTATGAACAAACCTTATATTAATTAAAATTGATAGTAAGTGATGCAAAGTCATCTCAAATCAGATGAAAAACTTGATCATTATGATGAATTGAGTAAAGCGACTTTTTTATCTTACTTTATATCTTTATACATTTCCACTATTGAACATAAGAATAGGAACGATAGTATTTCGGTTAATGAAATCTATGATTTTATTCAAGATTTACAAGACGAATTGGATTTCAAAGTTCCTCATATTGAGAAAAGGGATATCAGTTTGTGTTTTTATATTTTAGATAAATTGGGGGTATGTAGTTGTTTAAAATAAATGCAAACTATTTTAAGAATAGGTACAAAAATGTTGGTAACGAAAGTTCGATTACAGATCAAACCATCAGTCTTGAAGAACTGGTAAGGTATGGTGAAAAAGAGGCCAGTAGGAATAATTTTGAAAAGGCTCTAGATATTTTTGATAAGGTGATAAGGCTAGATCCCGCGTTTGATTCTGCTTATGGTGATAAGGCCCTCGTATTTGACAAGATGGGAATATTGGACGAATCTTTAAAAATGTATTCTAAGGCATTGGAAATTAATCCAAAAAATCGGATTACGTGGCATAATATGGGTTTAACCCTAATCAAAAAGAAAAGAGTGGATGAAGCCATTAATTGTTTTGATAAAGCTATTTCTATTGATAAAAATTATTCCAAGGCCTGGTATAACAAAGGAAGATGCCTTGAGATGCAGGGAAATATGGAAAATGCGCAGACTTGCCTAACTAAAGCCAAAAAATTAGATCCGTTCCTGTTTTCTAAAGTTAAACTAAAATAAAAATTAAATTATTCTTCTTTTTAGTTACTGATTTGTTTTATTGAATTTTGATCATGTGCTCTGCTCAATGTGTTACTAACTGAAGTGCACAGAAGATAATAAAAATAGCATCTATTGAACCATGATTATTAATGTGTGTAAATAGAATTAGTAAAGTTTAATTTAGGGATTGTGTATTTATTTTCATGAAAGAAATCAATGTTTATATTCGACCGAACGATCTTTCAAAAGTGACTGATATTCTACAAAAGCATAAATTGGGTATTACCTTTTTTGATATCCAGGGAACTGGTAGAACTCCACGATCTACCTCCGAAATTATTCATTCCTATCAAACCGGTAGGACCACAGTACCTAAATTTATAGGACGTGTGCTTGTGATATCCATAGTTTCGGACTCGATTGTTAACCAAATCATTGAGGAAATAATGCATAGTTTTGATAAGCAAGACGAACCATACGGCGTTCTCTTTGTAAAAGATGTGACTAATGCCTATGAATTAGGGACTGAGCTGAAAGGAGATGGTGTTTTAGTTTCCAAATGATCTAATTCTAACACTAAACGATTTTTTGAAAAAGGATTTGCATTTCCAAAAAATCTTGACATCTTTTTCGGGTATCTAGATATCAACTAACAATCTTCCTACTTATGTTGGCTACTCTAAAACATTAAATACGGTTTGATCTATACCTATTTACGGTATTAGTTGAAGTTTAGTTAGTTAGGATCGGGATTGCAGTAATAAACATTTAATATCTGTCATGAGATCTAGTATAAATCGATCTCAACCCATAATAATCGGCCTTGATTATTGACAAGGATTGACCAAAGAAATAACAGAAATTGAAGCTTGGAATATTATCAAGCCTATATGTAGAGAACTTGATGAATTGATTAATGAAGGCCACTTGAAGTTTTTGTCAGGACTTCAAAATGAAAATGACGGGACATATAAAATAAACCTGCGGAGCAATCATTTGCATTTTGCATCGCGAGGATTAAAGGATAGTATAGGTGATATATCATATGAGACTGGTAAAATCAGAATTGGAATGCGAGCTAATGGGATTCCAATAAACATATTCGTTGATCTATTTTGATATGGGGATTTTTTGTTATATACATTGGTCGGAGTAATGAAACATGACTCTTAATTCTTGATTCTTTTGTAGAATATATAGTCTGGGGACTCACCCTACTGAAAATGGGGAATTTCATTTCACCTCAATTTTTCTTACATTATGTCCAGGTGCACCAATGGGAAAGCGTGGCAATTGTAGGATCTATGGTTTATGCTCTATTCGGGATAATTTGACTGGTTCTTCTTTTCAATAGTATCATGCAGGGGAAGGATATCATAGAAATTATGGTTGCGGTAATAAAGATGAGATCATACGATAATGGAGAAGGAAATGATTCTCCACCAATGCCGATGACTGACTCTTGAAAGGCTTGCATATAAGTTGAGGCAATTACTGGACCTATGGAACTTCCCATTAAGACTAGTACTACTGATATCCCTATCGAGACTCCGCTATATTGATGGGGTGTATGTTGCAATGTGATATTAAAAGCTCCTACTTGTGTCAATGACAATCCTGCGGAGATTATTATCAAATTTAGTGAAATTAAAATTTCACTTGTATGAAATACAAATAAACTGGCAAAACCAATCGTAGTCAAAACACTCCCTACAACAATTGGCTTGAAATTTCCTATTTTTGATACTATAAACCCAGAGGATGGAGCAAATATTAAGAAAATTATCATGAATGGCAATTGAACCATTGCACTATCCATTGCATCCCCACCAAATCCAAACGGTATTGGGCTAGTTACCAAAATTGGTATGGTTTGATAAATCATAAACATTGTGATTCCAAAGACTAAGAGGATAATATTTGAGGGAAGCAAAATCCTGTCTGATATTAATTTGAGTGGTATTAACGGATCCTTTGCATTTCTTTCAACGACTACAAACGCTATCATTGAACAAATCGTCAGTGTAACAAGTGAACCCAGAACTATACCATCAAACGATGTAAAGTTATTGGATTCGCTATTTATGTTAGCAAAATATGTTAAAGTTAATAAGAAAGCTGAAATTGATAATGCTAGAGACACTGCTCCCTTAATATCGATATGATGTTTGATTTTCTTACCACTAAGCCTACTTTGATCTATCTGTACATTTTCCTTCTTGGGTAGATTGAATTCTAAATTTTGTTCACCATTATCGCTGATACTTGCTGTGTCATCGTCCTTTATTCGCTTCTTAATTATGATCCAAAGTATGATTGCCACTGGTATTATAGTGAAAAACGTAGCCTGCCATCCAAAATTTTGGACTATTGTCCCACCTATGGCCATTCCAACAACTGAGCCTGCGGCAAACATCGAACTGAAAATTCCTATCCCAATTGCAATCTTAGACATCGGAAATTGGTCTCTGATGATGCCAAAGGCTATGGGAAACATTGAAATGCCTATCCCTTGAATGATTCTTGCCAAAACTAAAGTGTAAATATTTGTTGACAATCCTCCTATGGCGATCCCTATAATGTAAATAATAAAAATCACAAGCACCATTTTCTTCCTACCGTAAATGTCTGATAATTTTCCTGCAATAGGCGTCATAACTGCTCCTGATATCAAATAGGCCGTCAGAATCCATGATGAGGTACTATATGAAATATCAAAATCGCTAATTATATCACTAATAGCTGGTAAAAGCATGGTTTCTCCATACATAGTGATCAAAATTGTCGATCCCAATATTGCCAATGTTATCCACGTGGATTCGTGAATCTTTTCGCTGGCATTTGGTTTTATGTTTTTCATTAAGAGATGTCCTACTTTGGTAGAAAATGGTAAAATGTTAGCCGATCATACAGCTGGAATTTTAACTTCCTTCTCTAATTTACTTCTATATTCTCTATAGTCCTCATCAATCTCCATGGCTGCTTGAAGTATTTTGCTTCTTATTGTGTTAGATGAATTGATAAACATCCTTGTATCTTTGGGAAGACAGTGACCTCCTATTCCATCTCTTGGTTCTTCTAAAACTCTACATTCCATTTTGTATTGAGTGATTCACGTAATTCTGAAAAACTAATACTGTTAGACTTACAATAAAGATAAAGCTCTTCTGCAAATGCTATTTGAAGATATCTATGAGCATTTTCTACTATTTTTGTTAGTTCTGCTACTTCAACTGATGATACTGGATGCATTGGAATTGATAGACTTTTTATTCCAGCTGTTGAAATAGCTGTTTCTGTTGTTTGAGGCACTACCTCACGTCCATCATAAAAAGTTAAGACCGTGTTGCAAACAGCAATTGCTTACACCACCTACAATACGTAATTGATTAACACCGTGTTCTTCTTCTTCTAATGCATACCATCTATGTGGTGCATGAACAACATGTAGTCTATGATCTACTTTTTCAAATACTTTTTTGATGCACCTTTGGTATAGTATTTCAATTGATATTAGTGCACCTGCCTTAGCTTCTCTAGATATCTTTTCAACAACAGACATCAAACCATCTACTTGTGGTGTAAACATATCATCTGGTCTATGTGTAGATACGCAGATAATTAGTACGTCAAAATCACCAAAGTTGGTTGCTTGCTTTATTCTTGGCTTCAGCTGACTGCATGGTTTTTTGATTTATATCATATCCAAAAGTATCAAAACCATGTTCTTTAACATATTTTGCAACTGGAAGACCAAGCTGGCCAAGTCCTATAATAACAACCTTCTCATTCTTACGGATGATAACCTTTTGGGCATTTGATTGGTCATAAGTAAGTGGATTAGTAGGGCTAAGGACACTATCAGAATAACCAAATTGTTCTTGTGTCTCCAAACGCATATCGTCTAAAGACTGGTCATTTTCCCCTCTTAATGGAATCATGATTTTATCTTACAAATACTCCTTAATAAATTAAACTGACTGGTCAGACATGTTTATTAGTGTAGCTAGTCCTAAATTATCTTGTTCGTGTACAGACCGATTTTTAATTCCAAAGAACTTGCTTCAATGTCTTTTTTACAGTTAAGAATGAGAATTAACTCTTTGCTGAATGGTATAAAAAATAATCCTAGAGAACTTCGAGTAATTAATGATTACACAAAACCCATGGTACTGTACACCATAAATTTTTTATCAAAAAAAGGTGTAAGATCAGATATATCTAGTAATGAAATAGTAAACCTTGACAGATACAGGTCTTATTACAAAAATCTTGAATTGGATGAATATTAATGTGTCCAAAGGTAACATCTCAACATAAGCAAGAAGTACGAAGCAGGATTATCCAATCCGCAATCGAATGCTTTTCTAAAAATGGATTCGATCGAACTCGAATGGATGAGATATCTCTTTTGGCCGGTTTAAGTAAGGGAACATTATATAATTATTTTGACAATAAAGAAGATTTATTTAACGCAATTTGTGAGGATAGCCTTGACCTACTAAAAATTCAACTTGATCAATTATTTACCAAAAGTAGGGATGATCTAATATCTAATGCAGAGCTATTTTATGAAAACTTTCAAAAAATACAAAAGGAAGGGAGTGCAAAAGTCTTTTTTGAGGCATTATCAGAATCAACACGCAACCCAAAACTAAAAATAATCTTGTTCAAACATAGACTCAAAATCTATAATGTTGTTGAAAACTATTTGCAGATCCAAAGGGACAAAGGATTCATCAAAGGCGATATTAACTTGGCCTATGTTGCCTCAGGAATGGTGTCTTTGTTTGATGGTATTACTGCAGGAAGTCTCCTGGGGATCCCTGAAGATTATAATAAGAATATTTGGGCCGTAACGATAAAAACGATATTGTCAAATTTAAACTAGTATCAAATCAGAGCCAAAAAGTTGGCATACCAATTCAATCGGAGTAATTCCAATTCTTATCGTTTATTCTGAAATACTTTATAACTTATTATGTCATTAAAACGAGTGTGTCATTATTACCTTTTAAAAATAAAATACCGAGAATAAATTCCGACTGTTTTATAGCGCCTAATTCTGTAATTATCGGTGATGTGGAAATAGGCTCTCGTTCATCGATTTGGTTTGGTACCGTTCTCAGAGGCGATGTCTTTCACATCAAAGTTGGATATAATACCAATATACAAGATAATAGTGTTGTTCATGTTACCACTAATAAATATCCAACCATAGTTGGTAACAATGTCACTGTTGGACATTCGGTTACGCTTCATGGTTGTTCAATAAAGGACAACTCTTTAGTTGGAATCGGTTCTGTTGTAATGGATGAGTGCGAGCTTGGAGAATGGTCTATAATCGCTGCAGGATCCGTGGTTAAGCCAAACACCCAGATTCCATCAGGTAAACTCTGGGGAGGATTGCCCGCAAAGGAAATCCGTAACATAAATGACATGGAACGAGAATGGATAAAAGAGTTATCAAATAATTACGTAGAATTATCAAAACAATATTTGAGTATATAAATTAAAACTGACATAAATATTTCAAATTTAGCCGCTGTGAACCAAATTTCTCCCTATTTATGAATATTCAAATCAAACCCCTAAAACCAACCTGCATATGTCCGAATAGTAGCGATGTTTTCTAGCAGAGTTCTATTATATAACTAAATAGGTTAATTTTGTCTCTTTTATTTTTATCGAACATGATGTTGTACTATTGATAAAGTAATCAGTTATCAAACTGCTTTATTGGATTAGCAAGGATCTTCAATAATGCTAAAGATTATGCCATTTAATCTACTATTAATATTTTTAGTAGTGGTAGTAACAGGTACAGGTACACAAGCAATCTTTAATCAAAACGTATTAGCACAAAACTCTGGTGAAGACAGTTCCCGTGGATTAAATTTTGATAGTCTATTCGGAAGTAGCAAAGAAGGTTTCAGCTTCGATGAATTATTCCCATTTGGTGATTCTAGCACTTCTGGTTCTCAGGATGAATCATCATCTAGCGATGATGACTCCTCTTCTGGTTCTCAGGATGAATCCGCTGCTACTGATCCATTGGGTGGAATCGATCTTGTATTTCCATTCAATGATATTCAATCTCCAAAAGCACAATCTGACACACCATCTGAAGATTCAAGCTCCGCTAGTCCAGACGACAATAGTAAATCTATAACTCCTCAGAAAGAATCAGCTGCTGACGCTGATAAGGCAACAAGCTCCGATGACGCTGATAAGGCAACAAGCTCCGATGACGCTGATAAGGCAACAAGCTCCGATGACGCTGATAAGGCAACAAGCTCGATGACGATAGGAAAATCAAGCTCTGATGACGCTGATAAGGCAACAGCTTCGATGACGACAGAAAATCGCTTCGATGACGCTGATAAGGCAACAGCTTCTGATGACGACAGCGAAAAATCAACTCCGATGACGCTGATAAGGCAACAGCTTCTGATGACGACAGCGAAAATCAGCTTCGATGACGCTGATAAGGCAACAAACTGATGACGACAGCGAAAAATCAGCTTCTGATGACGCTGATAAGGCAACAAGCTTGATGACGACAGCGAAAAATCAGTTTCTGATGACGCTGATAAGGCAACAGTTCTGATGACGACATAAGGCAAAATCAAGCCTGATGACGCTGATAAGGCAACAGTTTGATGACGACAGCGAAAAATCGCGAAAAATCAAGCTCTGACAACTCTCGTATGATTGCTCCTCAAAGTGAGACTACCGCAACAGAAACAGGCAAACCAGTAGCTCCTCAAAGTGAGACTACCGCAACAGAAACAGGCAAACCAGTAGCCCCAATAGCATAATAACCTTGACAATGATTAGGGGAAGCAGGTGTGGATTGAAAAATTCCATGCCTGCAATCCTAAAACCAAATCTTTTATCTTTTAGATTTATTCAAATTATAAGTATCATTTCTTGATGTATTATTTCGGGTAATCCAATGTATAGAATAATCAATTCTACTAAGGAAAATCTAATTTTAAGCGCAGGTATTGTTAATATTATTATGAATTTATCAATCTCAATTTTATAGTTCATTCATTTGGCATTGAGACATATAATTTTATCAAGATAGTGATTAGTTTCATGAAACGGATTCAGATATTTTCTTGAGATCTTCCTTAAGAGCTTTGTATTTGTCCAATCTTGTTCGTCCTTCCTCTGTGGATGGTATGTTCTCTAATAATTTTCTTTGTTCCTTGTCTGTCATACATTCAACGGAGTTCAAAATATCTTCTAGTTCAGACTTTGATAATTCAAGTGTGATTATTTCATTGGGATGATTAGTTTTAACAATTTTTGTCATGTCCATATTTAGATGTTCAAATTAATATCTTTGTTCATGGACAAACTTGGACTCGCTTAGGTTGCAACAATTTTCGACAGCAAAATTAATCGAAATAATTTCGATTAAGCATTGATTGATCCAAATAAATTCATATCTCAAATAGTTTCCATATTTACCTTCATAAAGCAATTATTTTGATTCTCTCTTAAATGTTCAAATGTTACTGCTGTGATATCATATTCTTGAAATTCATTTGTGTTATAATTTCAAATAGGGGAGTTAAATGATATGTCATTAGTATCAAGAATTATCTTATTTTCATACTCACTTCTTCCCCGTGTCCGATTGGGACTGTTACCGATTGAACAAAATTTTTTTTCCTTATATGTTCGATATATTTAGACATAGTTGGCCTATATTCTTCAGGATACAATACATTATCCGTGACGATTAATCCCCCCTTCTTGACTATTGAGATGGCCAAATCAAAATATTCATGTAAATTTTCCTTATCAGCATCCAAAAAAATGAAATCAAAATATTGGGATTGATCATCTGGATTTTCATTAACATAGTTTGACAATTGATTTAGTATTTCTATGGCATTTCCTTCAATTATTTCTATTAAACCACTGACTCCAGCATTCTTGAAATTTGCAGTTGCTCTCTTAATCTTCAGTGGATTATTTTCTATGGTAGTGATTTTTACTTTTGACATACTGGGGTCTTCTTTATCATGATAAAACGAATATACAAACCACAGTGTCGAGTATCCAACAGATGTTCCTACTTCTAATATCTTTTTGGCATTCATAGCTGATAGTAAGATGCTGAAAAATTTTCCAGTATCACTGGTAATTGCAAGCATAGAATCTTCATGGGATACCTCTGCTACGCCTGATCTTTCTAAAACTGATTGTTTTTCCAGCTCGGTTATGACTTTCATGATTCTTGAACACATATTTAGATCCGCATCTGACATTTTCTCGTACTGTGATTATTTGATTATCCTAATATTAAAACGAGATTTCTTGTACTCTACATTGATAGAATTTTATGATGGTTGTGGTTTGAATACATAATTAACTGGGAAAGTACAAGATTACTCATTGAGCCAAATAAAAATCGCGTCAAACTTGATAACCTTATGATTCTTTAAATTTGGATTATGTAAACCTCCATATATGTAAACCTCCATATTCTCTCTAGATTTAGACCTTATCTGCGACTTTCTGTTTTAGTAATTTTTGTTTTCAAATGAAGTGTATGAGTTAATCTAACGGGAACAATTATCTTGATAAATCATCTACTTACTCAAATCGATCAATGAAAAAAGTCTGTCTATTCTTAGGAAAATTTGAGAATAAATATTTTTTATCTATGCCTTGAGGTAGCAGGGGAAGCAGGGGTAGCAAATGTAAATGTAGGGGTAGTCTAATGATTAAGTCTTATAAGCATTTTTTTCCCAAGGACCTTATGGTAAATAAATCCAGAACAGATAAAGAAAAATCCATAATAAAATTTTACAAACAAGGATTATCCAGTCGTGAAATTTGCCAAAAAGTGCATATCTCTTTTCGAGACCTAGGCATAATAATTCGTAAATATAATGGGGAAAAAGAACCCAAAGTTGTGAGTAACCAATCCAAAGCCTATAGCATGTTCCTAGCAGGTAAATCGATCATTTCAGTTGCGATTGATCTTGGCATAGGTAGTGAAGAAGTAAAGCAATATTATTATGAATATTTGTCTCTTAACGACATGGATAATTTTGTAAAAATTACTAAAGATCATGGTTACTTTTTACCTTTTCTATCCCAAGTAGCAGAGAAAATGAAAAGGTATGAATTCGATGAGTCTGATGTCAATAACTTAATTTATTACATGAATGATATTAAGGGCCTGATAAATGCTAGGGATAGGATTCAACATGAAGTCAATATGTTAACCGTAAAACGAGATGATCTGTTAAGATTCGGCCGATCTGAATGATTTTCTTTTCGATGACAAAAGATAATTGTAATCAAATTCTGTTATAGTAGGGCTTAAAATCTGGGATTTAAAGAAAAACTAAGATAAATCCTCAGAAAAATACAAGGTACGAGTGTTTTACAAGGTGCATGATATCTCAAATTTGAATGTCTCTTTTCAGTATTTTAGTAAAGATATTACAAAATTACCTGTTTGTTTTCAGGAATAGAAATTTCGACCTTGATTAGTCGTCTGTCGTTCGCTATTAATACCAATATTCTAATTTGAACATGAAAATAAGAAGCATTTAGTAAAATTTGATTGGTGTTATACAAAAGAATTTTTATTTTCAATCTCTGATTAAGAAATCTAAAATATTTCTGCTTTTGTATTTTGTTTCTAATCTTATCATGATTTTCCAATATTCAATTCTTATTAATTGCTAAATTCAAAAAAAATGAAAAAATTGCAAATATTTTTAATAAAGTTCTTCCTACAATATGTTATAGAATGAAAACCCTTCAAATTGCTACCTTTGGTGACGATGATCAAGATGAATTGCACTGGGGATTCGAAATTTTCCAATTCATCAACTCATATTGATATGCTACTCAAGTGATGAATCCAAAGCCATCGAATATTCAAAGAAGATTGAAACAATAATAGGTATCGGGTCAGAAATAATTCTGGTTGAGAAGGAAAACGTAGTAAAGGATACAATTGAAAGAGTTAATGAAGTATTGTTAAAGAAAAGTATGGAATATCATCAGATACTAATGAATGTAAGTTCTGGGGATAAATTGATCAGTTGTGCAGCACTTTCATCAGCATTTATTAATGGAATTAAGGCTTTTGCAATGGACCATGGTCATACAACACCTCTGTTATTACCAGTACTAAAGTTCAGTTACAGTGAAATCATATCAGATACTAAAATAAAAATACTAAAAAGTATTGATAGTATAGGGGGAATGGTAAGCAGCCTGGAAGAACTAGAACAAATTTCAGGTTATGGGAAACCTCTCTTAAGTTATCACGTTCAAGGCGGTAAAGAAAATAAAGGATTGGCAGACTTGGGTTTGGTAGAAGTAGATAAAGGTGACAGAGGCAAAACAGTAATTAATATCACTACTTTAGGCAAGCTAATGGTTACATCTAACCTAGTAAATTCTTCTCAGCATTAATATTATGTTAATCTCAAAAAATATGATAATCTGAGTTTTAGATGGGCTCGTAGCGCAGACTTTGTCTAATCAAAGGTGCATAATGGATAGCGCGGACGCCTCCTAAGCGTCAGGCCGAGGGTTCAAATCCCTCCGGGCCCGCATCTATATAGGTCTTAAATCGGATTCCCTTGTAGGTATGATATAAGATGTGGTAATAGAAACGGCTAAAGAAAATATAAATATTTTAAATCCATTAAATTCTTCATTAAATACAGATTTTAATAGTGATGATATAATTAATCAGTATTTGGACTGTATTCCTAAATCTACAATCATTAGTGTTATGATGTATTCTATATCCAATTAAGCATTATGGAGATAATCTCTTTCTATTGGCATTTGGTTTACATTTTTCTCAATTATCTTAGGAAATGAAATTAAGCCAAATTGTTTGAATTCTATTGCAATTTTGGGATATCATATTTAAAGGACGATCTAGAAGGGAAAAGATAATATCTATACAGGAGTACTTGGGAGTACGAGCAAATCGTTTATCATGTGAAGCAGCCTGAAAATATAAAATACTGCGTTCTTGTCGTAGTAAACTCCTGTTGGATTCTTTTGGACTAACACCAGTGCAACTAAGACAACTCAAATATCAAGTTCCAGTCATTAGCGGTTTTTAATCTTCTAGTACCTGTTTGACTTTTAAAGAAATAAAATAGTATCCAATAAGTGTCTGGATCTACCTTGTTCATATTCTAAGTCAAGCTAATTAGAGAGGGATCTTAATCTTGATATCAATTTGGGGATTGCGATGCCAATTACAAACGCAATACCAATACCAATCAAGGTTTCTAAAATTCGCTCGTTAAAGCGATATGTAATATTCGCATAGGTCGGATCGGTATACAATAACAACCAAAATACCAGAAAGGTTGAAAAGATTGGAGTTATATACCGTCGACTTCTATGGGTTGCAGCTGAAGCTATAAGAGCACCTCCCGCAAGAGCGCCAATCATCAATGGTGGCAGGCTAAGTGTAAGTAATAAAGAAGCAGTAGAAGCTCCGATAAATACTGAAATCATACGCCAAATACTACGTGACTTATGTACATCCTGGGAAGGTCTCATTACAAATAGTGATGCTCCAACAATCCAACCCATGTGGTCAACTCCTAGCAAAAAGCCGATCGCTGTGGATACAGCTGCGGTTAAACCCAATTTGATACCGTAATTTCGTGCTTGTATATTACTAAATAATGAATGCTTAGCAGTAGCAGCTGGAGGTTCAATAGGTGGCTTGTATTCTTTAAAACATAGAGACCAGCCGAATGCGACAATTGAACCTATTATCAGTAGGAGGCCCACATTAATCGAATTTTCAAGACCTTCATAACTAAGTCCGACACCGGCCAACGGAACGCACAAGTACAACATTATCATGCCAAATCTTCTCTTAGATGCGAGCATTGATCCACCAAAGGCCAGTAAGAACATGCCAGGGACGGCAATCAATGCCCATTGAGCGATAAGTGAACCTAACATCAAAAAAGTTCCAAACAGTAATCCCAGAATTACCAGATTTCGACGTTGGGCTCGTGTGGGTAAAAGTCCAATGACAGCCGCCGGCAATGATCCCATTAACATAGGCAAACCCATTTCTACATGTCCTGTAACTATGACAGCAATTCCTACAGCTGCTATAACGGCGCCAAAACCAGCGTCGCGCCAGCTCCAGACAAAATTACCAGCTGTCATTAGAACACCAGGTACACATCAGAGTTTCAAGTATGTACTTACAATTTTTGATACATGCGTCATCATCAAAACCTTTGATGGCCACTTATCAGATCACCAAACCAACCAACTATAAACTCTTTTAGATCTTTATTATAGTTCTGACGCTATAGCGATATTATCGTTCAACGGATTCATCATGTTATTTTTCAAGCGACAATTTATCCTGTACTTTTTTCGTCCTATCTCGTAAATCGATCTTTTCAAAGGCGGTGTAAAGTTGTTGTGTTCCTATTTAAAGTATTATCAAAGTATTAATTTGTCATTTCAGTATCGTCTTGTCTATACTATATGTTTTTATATTTCTTCTTTATTCATTTTTTAAGAATGTGGTTAAAAAATAGTACATACCTCATTGCTTTCTTCTCCATGGCACTAGGTATTGCTATAACAACTTCTATTAGCATTGTTTATGCCCAGTCTTCAGATAACGGACAAAATGCAACTTCTACGATACTTAAAAACGCAGGACAAGATCTTTCCCAGGCTATCGAAGCTCTAAATAATAATAACATCACCGGAGCTGTTGATAAAGCAAGAAGTGGAGTGTTCTATCTGGAAATGTTAGGGATACCAAATAACTGTGTACTAGACAATAATGAAATGTTGCAATGTGGGTTTCCAAGATAATTTGGATCAACTAATTCTTTTTTTTAACAATTTAACTCAAAACTCCGTCTCTCTACTGTATTCTTCCTAGTACGGCCGTCGCCAAACTATTCACCACAATAACAACTACTGCTAATCTATTTCATCTGCAAAATCCACCGAAAACAGACAAAAACTGAATCGAATTCAAACTAAGTTGTATTAAACCTAAATAGTATAAACTGTCTACTATTTTGAAGTGCCTTGTAATTATATGTTGTCAATTTATAAGTGTAAGTCAGACAGCTTTGCATCTCGATAGGGCTCACTCCCTCACCAGTTACCGGCGTAAACTAGGGTGATAAATAAAATAAAATGAGTTTTACTTATCCCTCACTTTCGTCGCCACTGATAGTTCCATTGGTCGCCAGTTTGAGTAGAGGTCCAAATGTTGCCCCATTATCTGTACTTATCCTTGCAACTGGTTCATCAGATGTCTGGTTGCGTTCCCACCAAGTAACGATTACCGCATCTCCTCCTGTAGCTATTTCCACGTCTTGTGATTCAGCACTAGTAGTATTACTGAGATTAATCTTGTCTGCAAATGTTGCACCTCCATCAGTCGAACCCCTGAACTGTACTTCATCATTACCTGTATTGTTAGCCCACCATACGATGTAGATATTATCACCTGATATCACTGTTGGGGCTTTCCCTGTAAAATCGCTCCTTGTAAGATCACCAGTATGAACCAATGCATATGTTGACATTATCATTGTTGGAATTGTCGCTACGACGGTAACTATCATTGCAAAAGATATCATTATGATAACTCCAGCAGTAATTTGTTTCCTCATCGGAATACAATTTAAGACGTAATATAAAAAAGTACTGACAAATGCACGAACTATTGGTTTACCAGAGCCCATGACAAGTGGTCTGGTCATCAAATTAGATACATTGTTTTCGATATGAAACATTTTGTCATTGCAAATAAATCTGATCCTCGCAAAGCCAGACTTGAAACTGGATTAATTCCCGAAGATTCTATACTACACCTTATCGTCCTAAATGACATGATTTGTAGTGAGGCCATCTCCTTTCATCATATCATCATCAAGTCATTCTTGTCGATTATTCAACCCCTTCAGAGTATTGTTCCGTAGATCTGTGGGGCTGATTCATAATGACCTAATGCTTAATCCATCTTAGGGACCGATATCAGCACTCCCCCTCCGGGCCCTTTTTGATTTATTCTAAAAGATGGTTCTTACAAGAAAAGTAACAACTAGAGTTCCGATTTTTGTGTACGAGATCCAAAGATCCTACACAACAAAACTTTATTCGAGTTATCTTCTTTTCATATCTTAAATCTTTGCTCAAATAAATAAAAGATAAAAAAACTATTCGGTCAATTTGACCTGAAGGCAAAAAATCACTATTTAAAATTAACTATAAATAAGAAAAATTTTTGTTTTTCAGATTCATACTGGATACGAATTTTCGCTTTTCCCATTTTTATTGATGATCAAAATGTCTATCCCATCACCACTCGCAGAATCCCTTTGAATGGATGATCGAATGGATTTTAATGCCAGATTAGTCGCCTTCTCCTCATCAAGGTCTTCATTGAACTCTGCATCCATTACTCCTAATGCCATTTCAGCTCCAGTTCCTACTGCGGCATATCTATCTGGTAAAACTGAACCAAGTGGATCGAGAGTATAAATTTCTGGCTTGCCAGTCGTAACACCTCCAACTACAACCTGAGTCAATAAGGGGAAGTATCTCCTTTCAAACATTATAACGGACATCAATTTTGCAACCGAATTTGGTTCGACATTACGTCGGGTTTCCAATTTCCTGATTTTTGATAGAGCGCTTACCTGGCGTACAAGAACCTGCATGTCAGCAACCATACCTGCACAAGCGGCACCTACATGATCAGTAACATTAAATGTTTTTTTAGTATTTTTATTAACTACGAAATTGCCGTATGAAACTCTCTTTTCAGCAGCCAAAAGTACTCCATCATTGTACGTAATACCAACCGCTGTTGCTCCGGGCATAAATTGAAAAGCCATTTAATAATTAAAAAAAAAGAGTTAGATTTAGTCGTTTCTATATGGGTGTCTACTTTTTCAACATTGAATAGTCATGAATCTTGATTGCCTCAGATATCAGCTTATTTTGAATTTCTAGTATGTCCTTTGCTTCTGGATATTTTGATCCGACCACCACTTCTGCAACAATATTTGTTATATGTCTGAATAGGAATTCATCGCCTCTTTGAGCTTCTACCTTATAGGTGGAATGAGCCTTATTTACAAAGACAATGTTTTCATTCGTAAAACTGTATCTCGGATCACTTTCATCCTCGTAGGGGATTACCTTGTATCATATTTTTTTAAGCGTGAACGTTTTTTTGAGAATAGGCTTTCTAATAGTTTTCCGGATCATCCCGTCATTGCGATTAGAGAGGCTGTCTCTGTAATCCTTACTTGAAACTTCTGAAGTTGTCTTATCTCTGTTGGCAGGATCGTTGAGGGCAAATTCATTTGCTGAATTCGAGATTTCAGTACTGCTTAAAATCTTATCTCTATTGTCTAAATAATTATCTGAAGAATAGGTCTTTGTAGTTTTCTTTCCAGTCAAATCATCAAGAGCTGAATCGAATTTTCGTTTGCTGTTATCATCCTCGTTATCTAGATCATTGTTCCCATCTAATTGTGTCAAGGTAAAAGATACATTATCAGTTTTATCGTTATCATGTCCATGAATTGAATACGGATTGGCTGTGAGATTATCATTTGTATGACTCGAGTCATCTGTTCCGTTCTCACCAGCTGGGGATGAAACCTCGACTGATTCAAACCCTTGAATCTCTTCCACAGGTTCAAGGGTTTCCAACACAGCCTGACCCATAACTTTATCAATTTCCTTATAAATTTTTGATTCTTCCCTTGTGATAAGGACATCTTCATATTCTGTTAGGCTTGGAAGTACCTGATCAATTATGAAGGTTTTTACATTTTGGTTAAAAGCGTTATAGGTATCATTTTCAATTAAAGCCGATTTATCTGCAAATCTGGATGTAAGTTCGTCGCATTTTACATATCCTGTAACTCGACTAAGCTTGTTGTCAAATCCAAATGTGCTCCTCAGAACCACGTGATTACCGACCATTATTGCTATTCCTTTCTCGTCTTGTCCCAGAGGCCTTCTCGCAATAGTTATTTCGCCGGTGGTTCTTGGATTATCTAAATTTACCTCTAGCTTGTAACCTTGAATATCTGGCGAGCGTATTACTTGGGAATCGGACATATCCCATTCTTTAATATTGTTAGCAGATTTGATATACACTTCAAATAGTGGATATTTCAATATGGAGAGTTTCTTAATCTCTTTTGAAAGTTTGTTTATGTCAATGCTAATTTTAGATCCTATTAACAAGATTTCAGTACCATTTCTACCGAGTTTTGGCTCTCTTATCTCACGTAATTTTGCTTTTCCAGTAATCAGCTCTTCCAATGTATTCCCATCAATAGTGATAGTTTTGTTAAAATCGTCTAACCTAGTCTTGATTTTCATTTGATCAAACGAAGTCAAAAAGGATAATCGCCCAGTACCGTATCTTCCCGTTCTTAATCTTTTCAATTTTGGTGAAAGAGTCTCTTCAGCTTTATGAGGCGAGCCTAATATCAAAAACTTGTCCATTGAATTGGAGTTCATCCCTGCATTATCTTCAATTACCACGTTGCCGTTGTCTAGCACTGTTACAAGAACATTTGTTGCATCCTCGTCAAAGGCGTTTTCAATAAGTTCTCTCACTATTTCATAAGGAGATATCCACGTTTTCGTGGCAAACTCTCTAAAAAATGATGGATGAACTTTTAATTCCATAGTCAATATATTTTAGTTTTTAGGAGAAGATTATTTAAATAAATATTAAAAATTAGTTGACTAAATTCCTAAATTTTTTTGACAAGCTTAGGCGCTGCGATTCTAATTTGAAACAGTGTGAGTAAAGCCAAGAATTATGGCCTTTGGAATTAAGTCTACTAAACCTAGGGTTATTTTAGGCGGATGAGTTTCGATGAATGGATGTACCGTTGTATAATAAATTAACAAAACTGGAACTGCAGCACATCCCGCTATAGTTAAAAGGATTAGCCAAGTAGCTGTCATCTTTCCCGTAAGCATGTCATTTTAAAAATGGTTAGGATATATAAAGATAAAGTCTTTATTCGTGGTATTAAAGAATTTCATAACCGAAAGGAAATTTCTTTAAAAGCATTCCAGAATTTGTCACCGACATAGTGGAGATTGTTTATGATTTGTCCTTTTTGTAATTCTTTGGCGTTGATGCTGTCCTCAAGTGCTATACCAACAGATAAAAATTTTCCATATTTTTCTTCCTTTACTACTACTATGTCATTTTTCTTGAATTCACCAAACTCTACTATACCTGGACGCAAAACCTTTGCTCCATTACATATGAACTTTATAGAACCAGAGTCTACAATTATCGAAGGGAATTTTTCCAGGATTTCAGTTCTCCCCAAAAAAGGTAATATGATTTCCTCAGAAATGAAAACTGCAACAAGGGAATCGATAACCAAGATACTCTTATTTTCTTCAATTTCAAAAACTTTAATATTCTTAGTTTTAGGAATGGATATCTTCTCCTCCCAGCCGTTGCCTATTGTTTTGAGTATTTTCTCCGTATCTTTCTTGGATATCACATACGTCTTCAAACAGCTTATTGAATTCGTCATAGATAATAAAGTTGTATAACTATTGACAATCTATTGGTGATTATTGGGTATTGGTTATCACTTATTGCATCATAATCATGTTTCAACATATTTAAAGAATCTAGGAATAGATATCTTGTAGTCTACATGTCCCTTTTTTTGATACTTAACCTTAGTCCTCAAATTGGAAAAAAAATTTTTATAAATAATCAGACCGTACATAAAGTCTAATTGAGATGAGTGAATCACCCGTTACGAAATATGAGGTTCCAATAAAGCAGGTGGAAAAAACCTTGAAAATAAGTGATCGAGCAAAAGCTGAGCTAAAGAGCTCAGGCATGATGGATGATAAGGGTAAACTAAAACTAAAGGGTGTTAGTCCAAAAATGTTAAAAAGAATGAAGCTAGAATCTGTAGATTGTCCTGTGTTTAAACAGGAACTTGGCTTTGTACAATGCTACGTTTGTAGCAATTTTCATAGTAGAATTAGTGGTGTAGTCTATTGCAAGGGTGACCCATTGGAATAGTCTATTTATTTTTCTATTGCCCTTGTAAGATCAGCATAAGCTTCATAAATAGAAATCCATAGCTATCTTTTGATTAATTGTCTCAGAAAATCAGTAAGGAATTTGGTATTAGTGTGAAAAAAGATGAAAACTTTAGCGAATGGTATTCACAAATAGTCGAAAAAGCAGGGTTAGCGGATTACATATCTGCAAAAGGTTTCATTGTCCTCAGACCATATGGTTTTGCTATCTGGGACCTCATCAAGAGCTATTTAGATCAAAAATTCAAAGAGACAGGACACCTTAATGGATTCTTACCTTGCTTAATACCTGAAAGTCTGCTAAACAAAGAGGAAAAGCATTTCAAAGGATTCAATCCAGAGGTCTTTTGGGTAACATCGTCTGGTGATTCTCTGTTGAGTGAAAAATTAGCATTACGACCCACCTCCGAGGCTCTACTTTATTCGATATTTCCCAAATGGATCTCTAGTTATCGAGATCTGCCACTTAAAATGAATTTTTGGAATACCGCATTGAGGGCTGAGATAAAATCCACAAAACCTTTCATACGAAATTCAGAATTTTTGTGGCAGGAAGGTCATACAGCTCACGCTAACAAAAAGGAGGCGGAGGACGAAGTCATGACAATTTTGTATCTTTATAAACATTTTATTGAAAAAGTCCTTTCAATTCCTACAATATCTGGATATAAAAGCAATAAAGAGAAATTTGTTGGTGCAGACTATACTACTGCATTGGAGGGGATGATGCCTGATGGAAAAGCACTACAACTTGGAACCTCCCATAACCTGGGTTTAAATTTTTCACAACCATTTGAAATAAAATTTTTGAACAAGAATAATAATGAAGATTTTGTATGGCAAACTTCTTGGGGAATATCGTGGAGATTAATTGGAGCCTTAATAATGGTCCATGGAGATGACAAGGGCTTGATATTACCCCCAATCGTTGCTCCGATCCAAATTATTATTATTCCAATTTACAAAGATGTGAATGAACATTTAGTCAAAGACCATGCTAATAGACTAAGAGATAGTTTATTAGCTTTAGGCTACAGGGTTTTTGTAGATGAACGAGATGAGTTTACCGCTGGATGGAAATATAATGAATGGGAAATGAAAGGGGTCCCTGTCCGAATAAATATTGGACAAAGAGATATTGAAAACAATAATGTAGAGGTAGTGAGAAGAGATAATAGGCAAAAAAATATTGTCCCTATGGACAATTTGAGTAAAGAAATCGAGAAAATTTTTCAAAGTCTTCAAACCGATTTATATTGCAAGGCAGAAACCTTTCTTAAAGAGAAAACAAAGGTCATAACAAATTTTGACGATTTTAAGGGGATTTTGGATGGTCATTCCGGTTTTATTGTGACGGGGTGGTGTGGTAATGAAGACTGCGAAGTTCGGGTTAAGGAGGATACTGGAGCAGACATTAGGGTAATCCCTTTCGATTCAAAAGACCTCCCAACCGGACCCAGTATGACAAATGACGTAATTAGGGATTGTATTTATTGCAGAAAAAAGGCAAATAAGCTAGTTATCTTTGCAAAAGCATATTGATGTAATACTCTCCTTCGAATTATTCAACGGGGATGAAATAAGGGATAATTAAAATTTAAACAGAATGTTTATGTAAGGTTTAAAATCCAAATTATTTATTACAAGTTGTCAAAGAAGAACAAGGATAACAAGAGGAAAGATATCAAGATTATCATAATCATTGTTGTAGTATTTGCTATAGCATTTATTTCTATTAGGACCCTACTGGCCGATTCTAATCCGTTTTATGTAGTGGCAAGTGGTAGCATGATCCCTGTACTCAACATAAACGATCTGATAATAGTTTGGGAGAAAGACAATAGCACTTTTGCTAATGCGAATATAGGAGATATCATCGTTTTTAAAGCCCCGGATCCAGCGGAAGAAAATAAGACTATTGTGCATCGGGTATCAGCTATCATTGAGAAAGGAAATAATTTGACCGGAAACGTGATTCTTTGTGCTCCTATTGCCATAAATGAAGTCATACAGGAAAAAACAATTCTGACAAAGGGAGATGCAAATGAATGTTCCATTCCTGGAATAGATTTTCCGATAACAGAAGAGAACTATGTAGGGAAGGTCATCTATACAATCCCACAAGTGGGCATCATACCTCAGGTATTAAAACCCCCTGTAAACTATATCATAATGGCTGTAATTGCTGGATTATTGATATACTCATTCATTCGTGGAGGTAAGAAGGATAAACAGGAAGAGGAGAAAGAAAAATTAAAAGATGAGTGAATCCAGTGCGATACCTTTAGAATTGGCTGTACTTATGTATCGACAGGATGATCCAAACAAGTGTACAGCATCGCGACTTGTAAAATTCAAGATGGCTAAGGAAGTAAGGAGGGTTCCTATTACATTTTTGGTACTAAACCCTTTCGCTGAAAAAATGGTTGCCCCTAATGATATAAAAAAATTTAGAGGCATTTGCGCTATTGATTGCTCCTGGAAATTAGCAACACAGGTAATTAATACGTCAAAAAAATTCTTTAATAATAGAAAGCTTCCTGCCTTATTGGCCGGAAATCCTACCAATTATGCCAAATTAGGAATGCTTTCAACGGTTGAAGCCATATCTGCAGCATTGTATATTTTGAATTACAAGGAAATGTCTAGAGAAATCCTAAATAAATTTAAGTGGGGACATACATTTCTGGATTTAAACTCCGAAATCTTGGAAGATTATTCTCATGCATTAGGACAAGATGAGATAATAACGATTGAAAAGGAATACTTTCCACACATTTTCAACTCCTAATAACAAATTCTACAAAAAGACTGCATTAAAAAACCAAATTACACTGAGGATAATTTCATTAATACAAGTTAAATGAGCGATTCAACAATGTTTCAATACCAAGATTATTGGACTTGGAAAAAAGTATTGTAATATCATGTTCAATCAGAAAGAATATCCAAAAAACGACTAGTAGATAAGAAAGTTAATAACTTTAGAGTTTCATTTTTACTTGTGAGCTAGCGAGCAAGTTACTTCAGGCAATATATAACGAAGAGGAAACTCCTCCCTCACTACGGGCACCTGAATTAGCGATAATTAGAAGGAGACTTCTGGCAACGAAATAGAAAAGGATCCAGTTGAGATCAAAAGCAATGATGATTAGTAATCTGAGCGATTTCAATTTTGGAGTGAAACTGTCGACCTAGGTGGAGAAAGGCCAAACAGAGTTAGGAACCCGTACATACACTCAGGTAGGCTGCTTAGCTAAATCTTGCTTAAAACAAAAGGAGGGTTACTACTAGGACACACGATATGGGATCCAAAATGGAAAATTTTCTATTTTGGATCCCATGCTGTTTATCTTCAAATAGATTTTGAAAATCTATTAATTCTAATTGTCACTACTGATAAAATGTAATATAGAATGGATGATATTTTAGACTGTCCGGTGCTTCTAACGGGTAACGAACATTCGAGGTTCCTATCAAAAAGATTTGGATATAAAGAGTGGATGATATCTAGATTTCTAAATTTTATCCCTTATCCTGAAAAAATGCTAGAGTATATCCATGATAGCAAAAACTTGCATTATTATATAAGAGTAAATACCCTAAAAACTAATCCACAGGAACTAAAGAGGCGATTAGATGAGAAGGGGTATCACTTAAACGAGACTATTCTAAAAGAAGTATTTGAAATAAAGAACCCTGGATTCATGGGTATTCAAAATAAGGTCGATGGGATTAGAATTGATCATCAAAATAATGATGATAACAATGACAATAAGGTTGCTGTTACCGCGCAAAGAGATAGCGATTTGCAATCTAGCAAAGATAATGACACTGGATCCAAACAGCCTAGTATCGGTTCAACGATTGAATATTTGAAAGGATACTATTACATCCAGGATTTGAGCTCTTGTATTGCAGTAGAGGAATTAGAAATTCATGATAGATCCGATTTGGTTGTATTAGATATGGCTGCTGCACCTGGGGGCAAGACAACGCATATCGCTCAAAAACTAAATAATAGGGGGGCAATTTTTGCATGTGAATTAAACTCCAACAGACTTGCATCTCTACTTTTTAACTTGTCACGTTGTTTTGTACAAAATACAATTGTGCTTAATATTAAGGCAGAGGAGATAGACCAACTTGGATTACATTTTGATAGAGTACTGCTTGATGCACCATGTACCTGTGAAGGGATTATTATGAAAGATACTTCTAGAAAGAAAAGTCGTAATTTAGTGGATTTGGGAACTTGTAGTAACAGACAGAAAAAACTGATTATGTCTGGTTTTGATGTTTTGAAACCAAACGGACTCTTGATATATTGCACTTGTTCCTTTGCGCCAGAAGAAAATGAGATGATAATACAATACCTCCTAAACAATCACAAAGATGCAAAACTCGAACCATTAAATTATGGAATGAATGGTTTGACAAGATTTTCAAATTACCAATTCGACGAGAATATGGTATTTACCAAAAGATTCTATCCTCATATTCATTCCACCAACGGATTTTTTATAGCAAAAATAAGGAAGATATCAAACTAAGATGACTTTTAGAAATTTGACTAATGCTGAAGAGACGATTTTGAAAAGATCCTTTAATAATTGGGGAATTTTTGAAATTTTTAAAACACTAAAAATACTAATCCGAACCCTGGTTTTAGACGCCGTTATTAGTGATCAAAAGCACACACTAACGTTAGGATACTCAAACGGTACTGATTTCACTGAGCCAGAAAAAACCATAAAGAGAACAGAAGAAGTTTTCGTTCATTCCAACATCAAATATGGCGATACTCTTCTTAATAAAATACATCCCGTTATAGTCGGTTTGAAAATTGGTACTATTAAGAATAAGAGATTTTCTCCCGGCTTAAATTTTGCCGAATTCGTAGTCAAACACAATAAAAATATGGATTATCCTCACGTTATCATCAATACAAAGGCTGAAAGTCTAATAGTTTTTGGGAGGGACATTATGGGAAGTTCAATTCTGTCATATTTGAAAGATATAAAAGAAAATCAACAAGTCATAATATTAAACCCTAACAAGGAGGTTATTGGATTAGGCAAATCTAGATACTCGGGGAGCTTGATTATTCAACCTAATGTAATAACGATAGATACTACTCAAGATATTGGTACATACTATCTAAAAACTGAGAATAGACTATCTAAATCTATTGATAAAAATAAAGACCATTCACTATAAATACAAACAACAAAAAAAATAAATTCTATGGACTATTTTCTTGCTTTTACTAATACTAAGACCGCTACACCTGCCATCATGGCTCCAAATATCAAAAATACTTGTATGGGAAAGCTGCCTGAAGAAGTAGCCACACCCTGAGGTGCTACGGATGACACCGAGAGATATTCTTTACCTCCTGATTGTACAACTTGAGAGAATCCACCTATCTGCATTTGTCCGCTTGGAGGGGCTGTTAAAGTATTAGCAGTAACAGTTACCCCGTCTATATCACCGGAAGCAGAGGTTTCTTTTGCTGTATGAGTTCCTTCTCTGAAACTGCTCTCACCCAAAGAGTATATCGAAACTATCTTTGATCCGCCTTCTGTGACCGAAAACCCAAAGCCCGCTGCACCAGCTTGTGCACCAGTTGCATCAAACAAAAAGTGCCAGTTGTTCATCGATGTTCCAAATTCTGCAAAATCCATAATAGGGGCTTCAAAAGCAGGTGCTAAAGTTGTATTCTGAATTTTATCAGCTACCTCTGGAGCTAATTTTTCCAAACCACTGATAGGATGATTAATGTCAATTTGACCATATTCTTCTGTATTTACTATCAAAGGCTCTTCCAATGCAATACTTCTCCAATCTATATCCAAAATAGATGTAGTAGATCCGTTTGATCCAGTTACAAGGTTAGTAATAATTGGATGCAATTTCACCTGGTAGGAAACAGTTCCAGTAGTAGGTCCCCCATTGAGAGTTGCTTTATAATCTAGTGTGGCGTTTCAAATTTTACTAGACTTTGTTTTTGAGAAAGTAATTGATTGTTTATTTTATCTAATATCTCAGATACACATTACCGCTATCTGAAGAATTCAATGAAAATGAGATTGTTGTTTTATTTCCATCTAAGATTTGTGACATAGTGCTATTAGCGGGATACTTTAAAGTAATGATTCTATCACCTGTAAAGGAAGCATCCGCCGTATTTATTACAGGTGAGACTCCTGATTCCATTTGTATGGCATAAGCTTTTGATTAATAATCCCGCTAAAAAAACAATAGCCAATAATACTATTACATAATCTAGAGATCTTAATTTCAATATTTTTGAATTCCATTTAGCCTGTTTATAAGCTTATTGATATATCTTTACTTGAGGTGAATTCAAATTGAATACTGCATGTTTAGAATAAAAAATTATATTTTATCTAGCCTAAAAGTAAAAAAATCATAACATAACAAAGAGAAAAAAAACAAATAATAAAAAAAGAAAATATAGAAATGTAATATTGATTACCATTTTAGCTGGGGGAACAGGTTCTGTTAAATTAGTTAGAGGAATGTATAAGGAATCAGAAAACATTACAATTATTTCAAACGTAGCAGATAATTTTTGGCATTATGGGCTCTATATTTGTCCTGATATCGATACAATCATTTATGGACTCAGTAATAATTTGGACAAAAAGAAGGGGTGGGGAGTCAAAAGGGATTCTTTTAATTTCTTAAAATATATGAATACCCTTGGACCCGAAACATGGTTTAACCTCGGGGATAAAGATTTGACAACACATGTTTTAAGAACGCAGCTATTAAAAGAAGGGAAGAGTTTAACTGAAATCACAAAATTCTTTACTGACAAATATGGTCTGTCCCTACTCATAGCTCCTGCTTCTGATACTCATTATGAATCAAACATGGTAATTGAAGGCAATAAGCGAATTCATTTACAAGAATATTGGATAAAATACAAAGGTTCAATGCCGGTGTATGATATTATTTACAATAACATCAAAAAAGCCAGGATAACTTTACAAGCCCAAAGAACGCTTGAAGAATCAAGATTAATCTTATTTGCTCCCCGGAAATCCGATCACAAGCATTGGACCAATAATAAGCATACCTGGTATGAAAAACCTTTTGAAGAAGTTAAAAAATAAAATTGTTATGGTTTCCCCTTATCTCTGATAGAGCAGTCAGTGGTCCATGTGAAATTTATATGAAGGCAAAGAATATCTCTCCTAATTTGAGGGGGTTAATTGACTTTTATTCTGAAGTTGCTAATACCATGATCTTCGATAGACTTGATGAAGCTGAAATTGAAAAAAATTAAAAACGATTATCCTGAGATAAACTTTTGTTACTCTAACATACTTATGACGAATTTAAGAAAAGAAACATCACTGGCGCGGTATATAATTTCTAATTTCTAAGAATAGAATAGGGTTATTTTTTGAACAACACAAGAACTGCAATAATTATTCCAATAAAAAGATTTGAAAAGAGTAAGACACGGTTGAGTGGTTTTCTTAGCCAAGAACAAAGGGCCTGGCTTTGTCATCTTATGGTAAATGATTTAATTGAAAAAATGTCCGAGTTAGAAGAAAGTAATATGTTTTTGGTTACTAATGAAATTATTCCAATACCTGAGAAATCAAAGGAAAAGGTAGTAGTACTATTTGAAGGTCGCAGCAGCGGAGTAAATGATGCTGTTAAAATTGCAGATTGTTATATAAAGCGGGACAAATTTGATAGCTCGATTGTGATCCCAATAGATATACCGCTGTTAACTCTAAAGGAAATAAGAGAGATCATTTCTTTCGCACGGGACTATAAAGAAATTATTAGTATGGTTCCTTCAAATAGATTCGATGGGACCAACATATTATTGAGAAAACCACATTCGATAATAAATACGAGCTTCGATGATAATAGTTTTTTCAACCATTTCAGAAAAGCTCTTGATAATGGCGTCTCGCTGAAAATATTTTACCACGAAAATTTGAAGGTGGATATTGATACTATCGATGATGTGATGCTGGCTTTGAAAAAATATCACATATCTAATTCTCATATCAAGATGAGGGATTCGGAACAAAAAGAAGTAAACAAGAGTGAAAATAAATCGATCGCATATCTATCGAATATCTTTCAGAACAGGTATGAACTTGGTTATTAGCACTCTGGATTTTAATTTAGCGTTTTGTAGTGCATTGATTGCACTTTAAGGGGTATGTAACTAGTTTGAGGTGAAAAATTCTTTCATTCAAGATATTTATTGGTAATATAACAATAATTAACGTACTTGTTGCATAATATCATTGCTATCATAGCCATTTCATTTATTGTAGTTGGCGGTTTATGGGGCATTGGTAGTTTATTGAATGCTCCTCAGGAAAAAAATATTCAAAAGTCAAATGATTCGATCTTACTAATAGCTCAAAATAATGCCTTTAACCAGACCAATCCAACATTATATGTGAATGCAAGTCAACCTACCCGACTAATAATTCTTAATAAAGACTTTGTGAAACATGATTTCATTTCCGACGAACTAGGCATTAATACTGCTTATTTGACGACAGAGCAAGATTTCGTTACGGGAATTGCAAGTAATAAAACAGGTAACTACACATATTATTGTTCTTTTCATCCCGAAATGAAGGGAGAAATTGTTATAAAATGATCAAAAAATGTGATATAACATGAAATCACAAATATATATTTAAAAGCGATTTTTCAATATTTTGTTAAACTCAGGATAATGTGAATTTCTGATAGAATATTATTAAATAACCTTTTATCTTTTTACTTGCTAAGCGATTACTACATGTATAGCCCTTCTGAGGATACTTATTTCATGGAGGATATTCTAGCAAATTATAGAGGTAAAATTGCCCTTGAGGTGGGTATTGGATCCGGATACTTAACCAGATTATTATGTACAAATTTTGAGGTTGTTGTCGGAACTGATATAGATGTTAATTCCATCATGTATGCTAAAAATAATACACTGGCAAATATTAAAAACAAACTGTTGGTTTGTTCTGATTTGAGCCTACCCTTAAAATGTAAATTTGATTTGATCATTAGCAATCCTCCGTATTTACCAGCGGAATTTGGCAATCTTGATGATACTGCAGTTTATGGAGGAAAAAAAGGAATAGAATTGACTATTCGATTATTGAGATCAATTCAATTGCAACTAAGCGAATGGGGGAAAATTGTGATAATGAGATCATCATTATCTGACCTTAATAAAATGGATGATTTCATTGATAAATTGTTTTTAAACAAAAAGATACTCGCAAAGAAAAATTTCTTTTTTGAATCTTTAGAAATATTGGAACTCTCTGGTGTAAGAAATAGTTCTATGACCTGAATACACAAAGTAACAAGAAAATATATGTGGTCAAGGACTATGACGATAAAAAGAATAACGCAAGCATAAAAGGGATAAGTTGACTTTCGTCTTAAATTATTGGGATCATTTTTTGATTAATGCTGCTGATCTTTGAGCAATTGCCTCTGCCATTTTTGATAAAGACGACGATCCGCCCAGATCGTATGTCAAAAACTTTCCCTCGTCAATCGTTTGTTCCGTGGCTTTGAAAATTGCTTCTGAGATATACTTTTCTCCTAAGTATTCGACCATCCAAGCACCTGACAAAATAGTTGCCACTGGATTTACCTTGTCTTGCCTAGCATGCTTTGGAGCGCTCCCATGAGCCGGCTCAAACATTGCATATGTATCACCGTAATTTCCAGAATAAACATTGCCGATAGACCCTACATGTCCTGAGGCACATTCAGAGATTATGTCCATAAATAAATTTGTACTAAGTAGTAGGCTATTGTTGAATCTTTCTGGATTCTTGACTAGTTGTTGAGTCATGTTGTCAATATAATATTCTTCAACTTCGATGTCTGGATATGTTTTGTTTGCTTCCACTACAGCATTCCAAAAAATCCCATCAGTTTCTTTTAAAATGTTTCGTTTAGTTATGGCAAATATTTTCTTAAATCCTTTCTCTTTGGCTAGTTCAAAGCCCTTTTTGACTACCCTCCTGCAACCCTTTCCTGTGGTTTTTCTAATTGCTATGGCCGAGTCATCACTTGTCTTAAACTCAATACCCGCATACAGCCCTTCTGTTGATTCTCTAACGCAAATAAAATCTAGCTGTAATTTCGAAATTTTGTATGTTTTGATCGGGCGGATGTTTGCATAAAGTTGAAATTTTTGTCTAATGCTTACGGCTACACTTCTTGGGGCGTCTGGATTTGGGACTGTAGTAGTAGGACCTTTAAAACAAGCATCGGAAGATTTCAGAGTGTCCCAGACCTCATTTGAGATATAAGAATTTCCTCCATTTTTTTCCCACCATTCAGAACCTGCGTTACATGTTATTAATTCAACGTTAGTATTACATGATTTTAGAACTTTAATCATCGCATTAACTAATTCGGGACCAGTACCGTCACCATTTATTATAGCAGCTTTTTTATTGCTCAAATGAACTCAAAAAATGTTTGATTATATTCATATTTATTTATTCAGTTACTTTGGGATAAAATCAATCCTCCCAAAAAAAGCATTGGAAAATGGTGGAAACTCGCTATTATTTACAATTTTGGTAAACTCTCCTTTGTCTGAATAATATGAGTACTGGATGTCATAATCTTCAAGCTCTATAGTGCTATTTACATATTTGCCAGTAGAGTTATCTACCAAATTAACAGTTTTATTATCGTATGAATAGATTTTCATCAAATCCGGTAAGGACAAATGAACCGGTCTAATATATTGGACATGAAGAGTATCACCTATTGAATCGGTATGAATTGGTTTTAAACATTCTTTCCCTTCTACGATTTGCCTCCCCACGTTATCAGGAAACAAATATTGTTTATTATCTACAAACACTTGGACCCTTGGATAAACATTGTAACTATCCAATGAATGTGCTTTGAGGCAGACACTCAATATTTGTGGAGGTGGAACAAGCTGTGTAAATACAAGTCCAAACAATACAGCTGCCCCTATGATTATCGGAGGCAAAAGTAAATCCTTTTTACCCATTTTTTGGAAAAAATTCTTTTTTGGGGTCCCCTCTTTTAACTTTCTCTTGGGCACAAGTTCAGTATTCCTCTAACAATATAAATTCTTTAGAAATGCCTACATGATACACTGACTTTTATCTTGATGATAAAAAATAAAAAAAATAAATGTAAAATAGTTCTTTAATAATGGTAGTTGTTGGACGTACATATTGATGGTGCAAGTAGAGGAAACCCGGGATTATCTGCAATAGGCATCACGATAAAAAATGACGACAAAATAATAAAAGAACACTGTGAATTTATAGGCATCCGAACCAATAATCAAGCAGAATATGAAGCATTACGGCGAGCCCTTGAAATCTGTACAGACATTGATGGTGAATTAAACATTTTATCAGATATCGAACTATTGATAAATCAAAGAAACTTAAAGTACAGAATACGAAGTCAGGAACTAAAAATAATTTCCAGAGAAATTACAAATCTGGAAAAAAATTATGATAAGATTACTTACAAACATATTCCTAGAACTAAAAATAGTCGTGCAGATTATCTTGCAAATAAAGCTCTTGATAAATATGTTGGTGCAAACTCAAAGAAATGACAATTATTAATCAGATATTTGTCGCAGGTTATTAAACTGGTATTTGTCGTAACTTGAATGTATAAACGTCTCTAATGCACAGTGCACTTTAGAATCGAAAAATCAAATAATCGGTAGATAATATACAGATGCGTAGGCGGCTATGAGGAATCAGAGTTATCACGTATTCAATATGAAGAAAAGGCATTTGACTGAGCCGCCAAACCATAGTATTTAAAGAGCGTTTATTTTCTTCACGATCGTAAGGACATCTTCATCAATAATTTTGTGTTCTAACCCAACCTTTTGACCTCCAAATTTTACGCTTTTGCCCCATACCTGAGCGAACTTAAAATCTCTGACCATGTTTCTGTGAATCTTGTTACAAATATTCTGGACAGTACTATTCCTAGGCATGATTAAAGGCTCTTCCAAATCGGCATCTTGTCCCTTGGGTTTCATGTATATTCGAACAAAGTCTAATTTATTGTAGATTTCCCGTTTTAAAAGTTCTATGTTCTTGTTTGCGTCTGCCGATACGGCTGTATATGGAATTTTAAGTTTAGAAGTTGCCATCTTGAGATATTCTGTATCAACCAAATCGATTTTATTTATAACTACTAACGAAGGGATGTAAACCCGATTCCCTGATAAAGCATCTATTAACTGGTCAATCGTTAGCCCTCTTTCTCGTATGGTGATACGACCGTTGTGAATACCGTTTATTCGCATCACATTTCTGATAAAGTTTTCATCAGCTTGTATTGGAACCTGAACATTTACCGAAAGACCTCCTGTAACAGTCTTTTCCACAATAATATCTGGAGGCTTTTCATCAACCTTGACTCCTATTTCCGAAAGTTCCTTTTTTATGACCTCAAGATGTTTGACCTGGAATACATCTAAGACAATCAAAACTAAATCTGCATTTCTGGCAACAGATAATACTCTTTTTCCCAAACCTTTGCCCGCAGCAGCACCTTCAATTATACCTGGTAAATCCAAAATCTGGATCCGTGCACCATTGTAGTCTAACATACCTGGCACAGCGGTTAATGTCGTAAATGAGTACGCTGCCGTTTTGGATTTTGCGTTTGTTAATGCATTTAATAAAGTAGATTTCCCTACACTGGGAAATCCTATCAAGACGACAGTACCATCGCCGGCTTTTCTAACGTCAAAGCCCGCACTACCACCTCCTGTAGCAACGGTTTTTCCATGGGTATTTTCTTCTTGTTCTTTCTTTAACTTTGCTATCTTGGCCTTTAGAATTCCTATATGGAATTCTGTTGCTTTGTTTATCTGAGTTTTGTGGATCTCATCCTGAATGGCCTGGATTTTCTCTGGTATTCCCATCGGTTTTAATATTAGTTTATAAAAATAACAATAAAAATTTTGTTAATATCGTCTCGATTATCCATCCACTGTGTTATTTCAATACCATGAAAAATTTCAGACCATACACAATCAAAACAGATGTAATAAACCCTAGCATCCCCAACCATGGTAATGCGGGAATCTTGGGAGTTTTTATTTTTATTTGATGATCTTCAACAATATTCGTGATATAATCCTTGACAATCGAGTGCCATAATTGATATTCTATACGGTGTTTTTTTAAGATGGTCTCAATTTCATATACTACAGGAACTCTCACTGATTTTATGTGTTGTAAATAGTTTCTAGAGATTTCGACCTCCGCATGGATTCCAATCAATCCTTGATTAAAATCCAGGAGTCTTACATGCATTTCCCATGGTTTCTTTAGTTTTTTTGAGAACCCACTACCAATCTGAGTAGGTTTTTTATGTTCAAATTTTACCATCTTAAACCCTTCAGAAACTAGTGTATTGACAATTTCATCTTTTCTTATTTTAACCATCAAAAATAAATGATCTAGCTCGACCTCTTCTCGTTTAATAAGATTCTGAATCCCTTGTAGAAGATTCATTCTTCTAGGATATAATGTAGAAAATTCAGACATTAACAGTTTTCTCCAATTACAATTGTTATAATATTGTTTGACTATTTATAATTTAAAAAAATAAAACTTTTCAAACATATGATGGATCTATTCTATTTGTGAGTCCTCGTACATAAATGTCAAATTTGCTATCCATGTTCAAGGTATCACTAGAGATAGGCTTGTCAGTCATCTTGATATTTAATCCCCTTATTATAACGACTGGAGTCGATGCGTCAGATTCTCCCATTATCATCGTCCCAATGGAAGCCAAACAATCTGCAAGATTTTGAGATGTATATTTTAGAACATTTCCAAAAAGATCTAAAGTCCCTTTTAGATCTATTACGGGTTCAAAACCACAGCAAGCTAGTGCGATGCCTACTGTACCTTTTCTCATAGGTAAGATTCTACTATCTGACAATACAATTCCAACCCTTTTCCTGGAGCCTATAAAAAATTTTTGTTTGAGGATCTCTATGGAGTGGTATGGATATTTTGGATACAAAACAACACTACCATGGGGTACGTTTGACTTGTCAATGCCTGCATTGGGGGCCAAAACTTTATGGCTAGAAGTTAGGACAAAGCCGTATAATCCTCCAAAAATTTCATCAGACTCCCTGAGAACTAGTTCCATTATTTTTGGATCAATGTGATAAAGTTTAGATGATTGAATAGCCTGACTACTTGGTTTTATCCCATCTAGTTTCTTGATCCTACCTTCACTTATCGAAAGATATTTGCTTGATATAACAAGCACATCGTTATCTTTGATCTTTATATTTTCTGTATTCTTGTTGATTTTATCATATATATCAAATTCTGATGATTCTCTATCTAGGTGGATGGGAATAACTTCCAAACTATGGTAATTCTCAAAGCGACATACATAAGTAATCTTATTATGATTAACTTCAAACTCTGTTTAAACTAAATTCAAAAAGTATTAATCTTTAGCAGTCATATCTAGTTATATTACTATGGGAATGACATTAACCGAAAAAATCCTAGCTCATTCCTCAAATTCTAAAACGGTTACCCCTGGAGACATTATTTTTTCCAACGTTGATAAAGCCATGATTCATGATGTTTCAGGTCCTGGAGTTATCAAGGTGTTTAAGGAATTGGAAAAAAAGGGCCATAAACTGGAAAAATTATGGGACCCTGATAGAGTATGGATTTCAGAAGATCACTTCGTTCCAGCCTCAGATAGGATTTCTGCTGATAATGTGATACAATTAACAAAATGGGCTCAAAAATATGGCATTAAGAAACACTTCAAGTATGGAATGGGACAATATGGCATTTGTCATACGATTTCTCATGAAGAGGGGCTAGTGTTACCTGGAGAAGTTTATGTTGGTGGAGATTCACATACTAATACTACAGGTGCGATTGGTGCTTTTAGTGCGGGGCTTGGTCATACAGATATTGCGTATGTTTTAAAATATGGTAAAATATGGTTCAAGGTACCAGAAACTATGCTGTTTAAAGTAACAGGAAAAAAACCAGATTATATTATGGCCAAAGATATTATCTTGAATATTATTTCTGATATAGGGACTGATGGGGCAAATTACAAAGCGATGCAATTTAGTGGCAATGTTATAGATGATATGGAAATGGAGGAAAGATTTACTTTAACTAATATGACTACCGAGGCAGGTGCAAAAAACGGAATAATTGAACCCGACAACACTACTGTGGATTATTTGAGGACAAGACTTGGGGCATTAGAATTTAACTTAGTTAAAGGAGATCCAGATGCCGAATTTGGTGAAGTATTTGATTATGATTGCGAAAAAATGGAACCTTCTGTGGCAAAACCATATTCGCCGGAGAATGTTGTCCCAGTAAGAGATGTTCAGGGTACAGAAATAGACAAAGCATACATTGGATCTTGTACTGGTGCAAAACTTTCTGACCTCAGATCTGCAGCCAAGATCTTGGAAGGAAAAAAAGTCAAAGTGCGAACTGAGGTACTGCCTGCCGCTCAATCGATCTATATCAAGGCCATTAAAGAGGGATTGGTTACCATTTTTATGGAGTCTGGAGCAGTTATTGGCCCACCTACCTGTGGTGCTTGCTGTGGTGCTCATATGGGTGTTTTAGGTAAAGATGAAATTTGTGCAAGCACGACTAATAGAAATTTTCCGGGTAGAATGGGAAATGTAACATCCCAAACGTATCTTGCCTCCCCGATGGTTGTAGCTGCGTCAGCGATTACAGGAAAATTAACGGATCCGAGGGATTTATAATGGTTTTAAAAGGTATTGTACATAAATACAATAAGCCGAATATAGACACGGATGTGATCATCCCAGGTCCATATCTAAAAATTCATGATCATGATGAACTTGCAAAACATGCAATGGAAGGATTGGATACTAATTTTATCAACAAAGTCTCAAAAGGTGATTTTCTCTTAGTGGGTCATAATTTTGGATGTGGATCGAGTCGAGAGCATGCTCCAATTGCCCTATCAAAAACAGGTATTAAAGCTATTTTGTCTCCGTCTTTTGCACGAATCTTTTACAGAAATTCTATAGATGGTGGTTATTTACTTCCAATTGAGATTGAAGAGAATATTTTAGAAAAAATAGATGATAAGGATGAAATAGAAATTAATTTAGACACAAACACAATTCTGTACGTTACTAAAAAAGAATCATATCCAATCAAACCATTTAGCAAGATAATTTCTGATATTATAGAAGCCGGGGGGCTTTTTAACTATAAAATCACTTGAAAAATATTGACGCATTCAATTAAAAGATGAATGCTTTTCATTTTTTATATAATTCAAAGAATTTAAC
>JARFXS010000024.1 GCA_029194465.1 Candidatus Nitrosocosmicus sp. | reverse complement strand
CATAATAGCAATATGTGTGAAAAATCTACCGCGATCAAAGGTACATAAAACGTCGTAACAAGATGACTAGCTTGTAACAAATACAATATTTCTAGAATTAAAAGAAATATGAAACTTAAGGAGGTTAGTAATAATTTCTTGCTCTTTAACTTGCGATATGAAATAAGTGATACTATAGTTAGGAATATTGCAATATCTAGACTGAGCATATGAACTAGAATATGATAGGACATCGTTGGCTGCGTTATGTGAGGAATCAGAAAAGGGTATGCAATAATGGAACTAAAAGACAATGATAAAACTAAAAAAGAGATTGGTTTTATTGCTAAGAAAATTCTTTATATACTCATGAATATCAGAATTATCTCCTCTGTTTAGCAATGAATTTATAATTTAATAAATAGTTTAAAAAGAGATTGGTACAAAGATGAAACTAGGTTTGTTTGATAAGATTTCATTTTTCAAAATCAGGTTTTTTATCATTAGTTTATTTTATAGGGCTTCTAATATATTCGTTGAATGTACTAGAAGTTATTTAAGTTAGGGCGTCGAATCATAATATGACCGACCCATTATAGGAACAAGTACAAAAGCAAATACTAGTGTCTCTTTGCGATAGTAAATAATGGCAATAAATATACCCCGTCTTTGTCATTATTTACTATTTACTTCAATTAATCCTCATCATATCTGTCCATTTTACTTGATAATGGTAATAACCAGAATCTTAACTAATGAGTATTTTGCGATAGTAAATAATGGCAATAAATCTACGCAATCTTGTCATTATTTACTATTTGCTGCAATCGTAGAATAATGGTTTTATGCTAACAATTTTCTAAATATCAAGATAAAATTTATTATTCCAAATAAATTTTGAATATTATTAGTACATTCTACTAATGTACTAATAATATTCTATAGTGAGATCTTCCAAATTCTTGCTCTCCTGTTATAGATACATATAAAAAAATCGTCATAATAAATACGCAACTAAGAATAGAAATAAAAAACCCATTACTATAATTAGGTATGGCAGTTGTCGTGACCATGTAATTTCCTTAACCAGGTACTAAAAAATCTGGGACTTTTCTAAGTCCATTTATTTTTAACGTTTATCATCTTCTTATCTACTTGAGATTTAGTATAGCCACATTTAGATCATCTTTTTCTAGCCATGTGATCCCTGTTATTGTTTTTCCAGCTGAGATGACGGGATTTTCACCAATTCCAAACTCTTCGTTTGTATATAATTTACCATCAGCACTCTTTAAAGCCACAAACACATGGGTATCAGCATCATTTCGCCCATCAGTAGTAGTTATCCATACGTTGTCTTTTCCATCGATTGCAAGATTTGTTTGACTGGTGGGAACCCATTTGTCAACTAGAATGGGCAATGGTTTTGTGAAATTCTTGCCCGAGTCAGTGGAATTAGCATAGTATGTACCCGGTAAGGAAGCACCACCTGTGAACCAACCTACATGTAATGTACCATTGCTATCAAATCCAAGAGCAGGTCCAGCTGATGGACAACCATTCATGTACCAATTATCCGCATGTACTTTTGTCGGTGGTACGTAAGTCTCTGCTATTCCTGAATCATTTGAATGAGTTATATAAATATCTCTTATGACTTCATAAACGACACCTTCAGCCAATTTGTCATCATAGTTATAGGGGTTTGAGCCGTTAGTGTATGTTTCTCTGTCAATATGAGAAGCGTGTCGCCACAATACATAAACTTCCCCGTTATCAGCTGTGATGGCTGCAGTTTTACAACAATCACAGGCCGTCTCATCTATAGTTATAGGGTTTTCAAAGGATTGGCCTCCATCAAAGGAACGTAAAAGTTTTACTTTTGAAGGATAACTAATGTCATAGTCAGTCACATTAGAAAAACTATCTAGGTATGTTATGTAGAGTGAATTATTCTTTGATACTGCAAGATCAAAGAAGGCCTTTTCGCCAACAGTGTCATTGCCCGGCGAAATAGTTGGTAAAAATGTTGTACCTTTATCTATAGATTTTGCAAATCTCAAGGAACTAGTACCGTACTTGAATTCTTTGTTAGATTCATCTATAACATGCCATAGTATGTATATTTCATTATTGGGACCTACTACTATTTTTGTAGTGGTCCAAGCATTCTTTGTAGCGTCGCCTGGAATGCTATTTACTCGTACAGGTGGAGTAAAAGATATGCCTTTATCTGTGGATTTTACAAGATAAATATTTGTTTGATTGTTTTCAGTTTTTGCATATGATAGATAGATAGTATCATTATTTGGAGAAATTGCTATTGATGGATCTGACACATTCTTCAAAATTTTAAGATTAATACCTGATATAAGATCGGTAATATTTTGTTCAATTAATTGTTTACGAGATTCATTGTCCATCTGGAAATCAATGATTCCTGATTCATTCTGAGCATAGGCTTGTGGTGGTGGAGGTATTTGAATAATTGCTCCACCAATACCTAGAACCATAAAAATAGGAAATACAACAAAAATGATTTTCGTCAATTTAACTTTGGTCATTTACACTTTTCAGCTATTGTATATTTTGATTTATTTTAAATATATTGGTACAAACATCGAATTTAATCTTATGAATATTATCAAAAAGACAACATAGTTATGTTTCAAAACAAGAAACAACAACGAACATGAATATACGAAATCGAAAATACTTTTAAAGAATTCCCATTATATGATGAAATATAACAATGTAACGATCTAAATATCTATTTAATATCTGTCAATAGAGAGTATACTAAAATCCTATATCTTAGAAACAATATACTACTGTACGAATGGGAAGATAACAATCAATTACCTGTATTTCCCAAATACAAAGGTTATTATCCAATTTCCTTTTTCAAGTACTTACTATCTGATTGTTTGTCAACTGAAAATTATGATGTGCTAAAATCAAGAAAATTAGAATTGTAAAGAATATTTAATTATAGTGTAAGATGTCTTTACTAAAATTTGAATGACTCCACTGTGCATGAAGGCTATGTTTGTAAATAAGATTAGATAATAATTATGGTTTTGGACAAACAGAAGGAATAGATGTAATTTTCATACGATTTATATAAAAATTGCATATTTGACAAGCTCTAAATATCTAATTTTGCTATACGCTATTTACCATCCATTCCTAACCATATAAGCACTCACCTTAAAACAAAGGAAATACTGTGGGATTACTCAACGGAGATTTGACTTATTATGATCACTACTAAAAGAAGCAAATCTCTTCCACTTTATTTCTAAACCCTTCATAATTACTTTATCCGATTCTATAGGAATATTGATAATATTCTTTGCTTACATCAGTGATGATTGTGAATCACATATCCTCCTTGTGAAAATTCGTGTAAACAAAATGCCGTATTGTTGTTTGCCGAAGGATATGACTTGTTCATGTATCAATGGATTCATTAAACGCTACATGACATCTCACTCATGTTCTTATTATATTACCAAAATTATTCAAACATGGCTGCAAATTTGCAGAGTTAAGTGCAAATAACACCAAAATAATATCGGTATTGCATGTATGATAATTTCTAAATAGTGTATCATTGTATTCATATTTACAAAACCTATATTTCACAACCCCTGATAACTGTAATATTGTGGACAGAGAAATCTGGAAAAGTAGCGGCATACTAATAATCTATCCACAATATTTAACAGATTATTACCTGATTTTTCGCTTTAGATGTTCAAGCTGATCTTCTAACTGGTGTTCTATATTTGGAATACTTGACGTAATTATTATGCTATATTTTCATATGTATCTCTTTTCTTTCATGTTATATGTTACCAAATATTTATTTAGATTAGAATGGCAGTAACATTTGTCACAACACCGAAATTCCTTATTTTAACTATTAATTCTACAATATGATTAAATCAAACAACATGAAAAAAACATGGTTAGTTGCAGTATTTGTTACAACCGTCTTGATAGGGTCAATAGTAACTAGCCAGGACAATTTAGCATTTGCTGGTGGAAAACATAAAAAATCTAATGAAGCACAACAAGGAATATCACAACTTCAGGCATTGAAACAAGCATCTAGTGTGAGCTCCGGAGGGGATACCCTATTATCAGGAAATAATTTTGGATTCCTATTTAATCTTAATGAAGGAAACAATGCATTAGGACAACAGTAAGTCTATCTAGAAACAGCAATTAACAAACTTACACCATATTTTTGTATTTTACCAAAAACGATTTTACAAATATTATATTCTAGTATTTTAGATGAATTAGTCACAACAATTATTCTAACATGTAGGAATTGTGGAAAGATATGTCAATCAAAAGTAGCAGGAGCACTAGTTGTTAGGTTGAACCCATTACATAATCAGATTTGTTACTAATCCCCATGGATATATTCAACGGAGATAAGATTTTCAAATATTCAGAGATTGGCTAGAGTTCTACGATGTTTTATTCTTGACCATCTAGAGATACACCTGGTCTGGCTATTACGTTATTTCAAAACTTGTAGATATGGAGACTAAAATTGAATTAGAGACAACAGTATGTGAAGAAATTATTAACCAAAAAAGGACTTTTAATATACTTTTGATCCCCTGTATACTTATTAGGACCCTTCATGTCCTACTATCAATGATTAATCCTAGTTTTCAAAAAAGTTTTTTTTGAGTCGATGAAATTAATTAGAATAAGAAAGCAGGATCCTTAGATGAATTATAGGAGAGGAAATGAATGAACGATAACAAAAAGGCAATGAGAAAATTAAAATTGCATGTAGAGATATCCATAGATGGTTGTATTGCTGGACCAAATAATGAAATGGATTGGATAGACTTTTCTTGGAATGAAAAACTCAGAGAATTTGAAGATAGGTTGCATGAACCAGTTGATACCATTCTTTGGGAAGAAAATGACGAATGAATTTATTTCTTATTGGTCTAATGTTATTAACAAACCAGAAGACCGGGAATATACATTTGCTTAAAAATGATAGAAACACCAAAGATTGTTTTTACTAAATCACTAACCAAATCTGAGTGGCCAAATACCGAAATAGCAACAGGCGACCTAAGGAAAGAAATTACAAAGTTAAAGAGTCAAGATGGTGGTGATATCATAGTTTATGGTGGAGCATCATTTGATTCTTCCTTGATTAAAGAAAACTTGATTGATGAATATTATCTGTTTATCAATCCTGTTGCTATTGGGAATGGAAAGACCATATTTAGAGACTTGAAAGAGATTCGTAAACTATCCCTTGTGGAATCGATAGCATTTGACTCTGGAACAGTTTTGCTCCACTATAAAGTAAAGAGAAATTGAAGACATGAGATGTAAATAAATAGGTGGAAAAAACTTTGGTTTTTTATGTATTATTCCATTCCATAAACTACAGTGTAAGGGCACCTTTCCAGATCACCCCTGACTTACTTTTTTCGTCATCTTGTTCAAATTTCATCTTATTTCATCATTAAATGCTTATTAGATTCAATATTGAACCATACCTCATAGAAGAAACAGATTAACTAGCCAACAGTTAATGCAGCACCTGCGTGTAGGTCATATAATAATCATAATAATACAGCTACACTTAAAACTTGAAATGTTAAGGAGACATCCCCAATATCAATCAATTAAATCAAGGAAATATAGACAATTTTTTAGACTAAATTAGGACAATGTACAATATAGTATGTATATAAATATTTTATTTATTTTTTGTTATAACATTATTGAATATCCTATTTATACCAAGTTGTAAGAATTTTATCTATACGGCTAAGGTGTTAACTGCATCCGTATAGTCCAATAGAAATGAGGATTAGGGGTTTATTGCCATAGACAATAACCTCATTTCTTGGTCTCTATAGTAAGGAACTATGATTCAAGATCGAATGTATCTAACAAACATAACCCAAACAAGTATCATTCTTCATTGGTTTTGTAGTATGCAGTTATTGTGAGACTTTTAAAATATTAACAAGAATGGACAGTAATCATATAACGCCAATATGTGTTTGACCTTGTATAGTTATTCATGTTTACTTTGGGTTATTACTATATCGTACTATTATTTTGAAAAACGGGTCCCTTCATAACCCTACCATGAGTTATTAAGGTCATCAACATTTGTCAGCTAATATTAAAAGATATCACAAAATTTATTAAGATTATCAATAAAAAAAGCAAATGAACGATCACAAATCTTCTCCTATCATTTTTGATTTGGATGGAACAAAACCTCAATATTCTACGCCATATGGTAACAGGACCATAATGAATGCGGATAACTTTCCAGTTTTAAAAGGGATGGGAGCAGTCTTACTTCGCCTGGAAAAAGGTGGAGTTCGGGAACCCCATTGGCATCCGAATGCAGCGGAGTTGAATTACTGCATTTCAGGAAACGCTAAAATGACTATTTATAGTAATAATGCTCAAAAAGATACATTCAAGATAAATCCTGGACAATTGACTTTTATACCTACAGGATGCTGGCATGATATTGAAAATATTGGTGAAGAGGAGTTAAAAATTGTTATTGTTTATGATAATGAACGCTTTGAAGATTTGGGAATATCAGGGTCGGTAGGGTCTTTACCTACACGGATTTTGAACAGCATCTTTGGGATTAACTCACCTGGATTATTTGATGAATTAGGAAACGCTTCATCTAAGGATGCAATATTTGGTAGGAAAACAATTGATAATTCTAAAATCAGTAGTAACAACGAGATCGAAACATCAAATTTGCATACCTTGAATCTTAGTGATACTACTCCCCAGGTCCAGACTCCTGGTGGAACTGCTGTTTTGGGAAGTGTCCCCTATTTTCCAATACTCAAAGGTCTATCAGTATTTCTCCTGGATCTAAAACCAAAAGGAATAGTAGAACCCCACACTCATCCGAATGCTGGAGAGTTGAACTACGTCATAGAAGGGAAGGTTCGATTTACTGTATATAGTCCTAACAAGGAGATAGAGACATCCGAAATAGGCAAAGGTCAAGTCTTTTTTGTTCCTGCAGGATATTTTCATTATCTAGAGAATTCAGATGATGCAAATAACGGTACAGTAGCTTCCTTTTTTGGTAATGAAAAACCAGAGTTTATAGGGCTGGTTGGAGGCCTCAGTTCATATTCTGACGAGGCACTTGCAGCTGTATTTAATACAGACCAAAAATTCTTTAGTAATCTTCCACGACTGATAAAAAATGTGTTAATTGCCCCTGGATTAGGTTGAGACCTGAACAAATCCTTGAAATTAAACCCGACAGGCATTCTATTTTTTTATCAATATCCCTAAATGAAATCCTAATTCCAATTATATCTGAGTAAGTATCCACAATTATGTTCTACAAAGATATTTTAGGTGATTTTAGACAGATTGCCTATATTAAAGTAAATTAATGATTTTATTTGAACAAAAATGTGGTATGCGGTCAATATACTCTACATTATGTTTTGTTTTGATTTTTCTTACAGATTGTGTTGATAAATCTATTGGTTGTCATAAATAATCTCTAAAAAATCAGTTGCAGCCTGTATAACTCAAATTCCTTCTCCTAACCATTCATACATAGCTTAGCTTTGGAATGCAATGCTATTTAAGCCGAACAACTAATTTCTACTGGAACAGGCATATCATCAAGAAAGTATAAACGACTACTTTTATCAATAGGATGTAAGTTGAAAGAAATTCTTACAGAGATCGATATTAACGCATCTGCTAGTAAGACATGGGAAATACTAACAGATTTTGGAAACTTTTCACAGTGGAACCCTTTCATCCATCAAATAGATGGGACACCAATAGTTGGCACAAAGCTCAAAATACATCTTCATACATCAGGTGGAAAGAATAGAACTTATCAACCAACAGTAACTAAGGTGGAACCTAATCGTGAGCTTCGTTGGTATGGAAAATCAGTCATACCAGGATTTTTCAATGGGGAACGCATTTTTACAATTGACTCGTTTGAAACAAACCACGTGCACTTTGTACATAAGGAGATCTTTACAGGAATTCTTGTAAGTATCATTGGAAATAGTTTGGATAAAGACATGTATCAAAGTTTTACGAAAATGAACACGGCCCTAAAACAAAGGGCCGAACAGAAGGCCATTTGATCGATTTCTAAATTTATTTCTCAATAACATGGGGGCTAATTGACATCCTTGAAAAAATCAATAAAACACTAAATTCGTCCTGACAAGGATCGATTATGTAACTTTATCAACATCTATGATCCTTTCCGCGATATGAGAGAACATGGAATAAACTTAGGTAGCAGTATGTTTGGGACAAGATTATTTGAATAAACGTCAATTAATAAATAAATAAAATTTTTCTACACACACTGTCATAATTGAATTTGATCGGCATAGAGATGTATTTGCTACCATCACTATCAACAGATCTTGTTATTTTTGTTTTCGTTTTCGACCCTCTGAACATTTGCTAGTAATATCAAGGGTTGGATAGGAATTTGAAACGATAGCTAAACAGCAATATCCAATATTGTGATTGTGGCTTTACTTTTTTTGTAGAACCTACATAGGTTCATCTTGATAGGTTGTGGTAAAAAGTTACTATTACTCATTACTAGAAAACATATTTGAGGTATTTCTTGCTTTTTCAAATTGAATTTTCGGAAAATGGATTTCCCAGGCATGGGATTAAACTAATCTTTTACCTTATATAGACTTTCAGCCTCTTCCTTTGTTACTCTAAACCATAAGTTATGTCCATCATATTTATCTACCAAATTCTTTGGGATTGAATATACCTCTTTGTCAACAACACCGGCCTTTGTAATTACACTGTCTTGACGTACTTCTTGTACTTCTCCAAGATCAGCATCATTAATGCCTCTTGCTTCTTTTTTTATGACGTCGGTAAAGTCAACGTTATTATCAATGCTCATAACATCTCTTACTTATCAAACATTAAATACTAGGATCTTTTTCTTAGCACCATTGTTTTATTTTTGCATTCTTCAATACTAAGTGAGATTGACAGCCCCTTATTGAATCAAGACACCAAAACTTTGTAGATGGGGAAATCGGATACAGATCTTAATAATACGATCACGTGTATTTTTCTTGATAAAATATTAATAACTTTTAATAAGTATGTTCAAAACAAAAACTTTACAACTTTCTTCATAAATCAATGTATGATCGGAAGAAAAGTGCAAAGAAAGTTAATTTCAAGGTTCTCGATTAGGTATGCCATCTCTGATTGCAAAATCTATAAGGGCAACTATCTTCAATTATTTTATACGAAAGATAAAAAAGAAACAGAATTTTAAAATTTTTCATAAACCAAAATTGATCCTAAGATTTCTCATAGGCTTGAATTAAAGTTTGTATATCGAGCTTATGCATTTGAAGCATTGCTTTCATCACCCTTTGTGATTTCACTTGATCCTTATCTTGTATCATTTTAGACAGAACCGTGGGTACAATCTGCCAAGAAACACCATATTTGTCCTTGAGCCAACCACATTGCTGTGCGTTCTTGTCGCCGCCTTCCGACAGTTTATCCCAATAATAGTCCAGTTCTTCTTGAGTGCCACATAGCACTTGAAATGAAATGGCTTCGTTGAATTTGAACACTGGACCACCATTAAGAGCCATAAATTTTTGATTTTCTAAATCAAAGTCTACTGTCATCACAGTACCTTCTTCCATTCTGTGAATTTCATATCCTTCTTTTCCATATCTGGTAACTTGACCTATTTTTGAGTTTCTAAAAATGGAGACGTAATAATTAGCTGCTTGTTCAGCTTGATTATCGAACCAAAGAAACGGAGTAATTTTCTGTATATAGGTTGGTTTCTCTTCACCTGTTTTTGATATATTTGAGTCATTCATGAAGAAAGATATAAGTTGAAAATATAAAAGTGTGCAAGGGATCAAAAGTATAGTCACAGCTTCTATTTCAAAGATATAAAAAGAGGAGCATTACGAATGCAATTTATGTTCTATATTAACATAGGATTCGTTTTAAAACATCGTTAAAGGAATAGGATACCCTATTAAACCAGTAAAGTAGCTAATTTCTTGTCCCTAATCTCTTCACCCATATCTCAACAAACCGGACTTGACGTTAATGATATTTCTTTTTTAGAATCTAATCCTACCTGCCAATAATATTTGATGCTAAATTCATTATACTATAGTAAATAATTAATTAGCTTGATTCTAACTACTCTGTATGTCTGATAACCCCATGCGGATGCGGGAATTTATGGATGCCAATTCGCCTTTTATTTATTTTTTCTTTGAAGGTTTAACGCATGAATTAATAATCGATTTTGACAAGGAGATCCTAGTTCTTCGTCCATCTAATGATAATAGAAAAGCCCATCGTAATGAATTTGCAAAATCAGGGGGTAACCTTTTGTATCTTAATTTTTTACATGATGCAAAAGAAAAGTCGATTACAATAACAGATCAAAATGGTATAGAAGTTATTTACTTTAACTATCTTAGCTATTTTAAACATGGAAGGCTCTAATCAATATCCAACTCCGTCTTATTTGCATTTATTTAAAGATATAAAATTAGTCCAGAGTAGCGACTAAATATTTAATTTACTTTATTTTATTCCTGCGATTCAACTATAATATCTGAGTCCCACATTGACTCACATCTTGATGCCTCAAACCCATGTAAGAATTGGGAGGTTTTACCCACTGTTTGACATATCGCATTATGAAATTGAGTTTTATGTAAATTCTTTGACATTTTGATTTTATTCTTTGAATAGTTTAGCCAAAAACATTCTTTCTACTAGGTTATGTCATTAATCCATAAGAATTTTGAGTTAAATCAAAAATTAAATTTCAAAAAGTTTTTTATTATGTTCAACTATATTCAAACTACTGACAATTTCTCCCTATAAGGTCTTGCGTTATACCTGTAAGACCTTATTAAAATTTCATACTATTATCCAGGAAAAGACGTTGATAAATTGCAATTACGAGCATAAGATAAATATTCCTGCCGGTCAGTCGATGTAATAAATCAAGAAAGGGAAATCAGTCCATCTGACAAGTTTTTACAAAGCTAAATGTGATCTGCAAGTTTAAAGAACCAAAGCAAAAATATTTGAAAAATTTCATAAATACGGTTTGTCTCATAACAACCCTGCGACTATACAGGATACAAAATTTTTTGCAATGGAACCGCTAGGGATCCAGATTTGGATTATAGATGGTTATTGTCATTCCAATTGCCTTTTGAGACGAAATGAGGATTTTTAGAAGGTAGGATAATTCGGAAAATTCTAACCCGCCATTACCCAATCTATAATCAACGGCAGGCATTATTCTGTCATCCAATACATCGGCATCTAAGTGAATCCAAAAACCAGACAAATTCTCTCTCATTAGAAAGTTTGAAACTGCCAGAGAAGTGGCTTTTTTAATTCCTAAATTTCGTATCAGATAGATCTAATACCCGCATGTTGTTTTCTTACATTTATTACTTCCGTAACTCTTTGATTGTTCAGCATCACGATATCCAAATACTACAATATCCTCATCCAAAACAAGTGGTTTTAGACCTTCAATATTAGAAAGAACATCAGGTCCTCTGCCCGACACAAAAGATAATTCCATATCAGCAACTTCCCCAGTCGTTGAGGCCAGAGGTTGATAAAAATCAGAATGTCCATCAATAAAAAACAATCCATATCTTCCAATTTTTCTCAATCCTAAAAGGACGCCAATGAGAATGCTGCAATCACCTCCCAGAACGATTGTAAAATTCTTTTTTTCTATTTCAATATTTACTATTTTAGAAAGGTCTTTTGAAAATAACGCAATAGGAACACCATTCAACAAATGTGTGATGGGGTCTCGTTTAGGATCGTAGTACATTGATGGTTGAACACGGCCCGCAAAAGTTGCATTCAATCTATCCATTAACCCTGCTTTCTTCAATGCTTTTGGGAGATTTTGTACTCCCGAATTTCGCAATCCAAGGATTGAAGGTGCATCTATTATTACATATCTTGATCCTTTGGCCAATCTAGATCATAAACTATGAAGTTATTTTTTAGGTTATACATAATTTGCGATGAGATGGAATCAGAACTTGTTTATGTATAAATTTCAGAAAAAAGTTGCTACATATAAAAAAGGAAAATTGACAATAATCTTCTAGAGTTGAAGGAAAATTCTATGGGTATTAGATTCATAAAATACATCTGTTATACTTGAAGTATCAAATGACTAAATAGAATAAAAGAAGGATAAGAAGATTATTTAGCTTTGTGCTAATGCGTTACTTCCTGTGTTTTCTTGACTTTGGACGTTAATGTTGTTACCAGAACCGATTGTGTCTCCACCAGATACTACTTGGCTGTTTTGGCTAGAGGATTGAGATTGGCTGATACTTTGTTCTGCAGAGTTTCCACCCTGTCCACTTTGTGCTAATGCATTGTTTCCACTGTTCTTTTGGTGTTGGAAAGACATTGTTGCATGAGAGAAAAGTTGTTACACCTGATACACATTGTGCATTTTGGTTTGATGATTGTGATTGATCTATGGACTGTTTTGCTTTATTTTTCTTGTTGTGTGTGGCTAAAGCATCATCTACATTTAGCATTGGACTGACAAAAGAGCTAATGCTACCACCATTGCAATTGATGCGACAAAGAGTTTGTTGTTTTTGTTGTGAATATTTGTTTTATTCATACCAGTCATATAATAGAAAAAATATATTGAATTTGCTAACTGATTGCAATACTCTAATATTCTAATAGTTTTGGAATTAGACTAAAAGGAGCATTTCAATGGAAAATAATTAATCAATTTTTTCTAAATTGCGAACAATTATCTAATCTTAGATTGGTGGATTATTGGCAAATGGTTTATTATGCTTTTCCCACCGCTCAAACTTAATGAATTACACTATGTTCGATGGCTCTGTTTGATGACACTGATACATTATTTAACGCATGGCTTGAGTAGAGCGGTTAATTCCTGATTTTACCAAAACTTTTAAGAAGCATCAAATCTCAAAAATAACCATGGTCAGAAATTTAATACCCACTTGTAGTAAATGTGGTAGCTTCGTCAGTGATCACATAGAACCAGAAGTAGAAAAAGAAGGCCAAATTAAAGAAGGAAAATATGTTGACAATGTTTGGGTTTGTAATGAATGTCTAAAGAATAAACATCTTAATAGTAATACAAAGTAACCGACATGTCACCCCATATGAAAATATGGTCGATCGGATCTAAATTATTCATTTAGATATTCAGCATAAAGTCAAGTAACGTGATAGTATATAATTTCAATCTGTTTACCAATGATATATACGTCAAAACAACCTATATAACGATTGATTAATTCACAATCGCAAAAATAACATCGTTTTTATGAATAAATAAAAGGCAGTATGGTGTGACACTAGAACAATGTCATAAAGTTATTTGGCTGGCTGGTTAGGCATCATCCTTCCCCAAATCTTTGTCAATTTTTTTCTGTAATTCCCTGTATTTCTTGTATTTCTTGTCCCATTTTGAAAGAACAAACCACTGCCTAATCCCTATACCTAACCACACGATAAATACAATGACAGGTATTAGTGGCAAGTATCTAAATTGAGAGTGGAATCCAGAATTAGAAGTAAAACTGGAGCCATCCTCCCAAGAATCATTTCTTGTCCAATTATTGTAACCACCATCATGAAACGGAAATCCAAATAACATAAATGTTAACATGAATGCTATCGGTGGAATAATCATAATGGTTAGTAACATAATAATGAAAAGTTTCTTGGTTTTATTGAGTTGATCAATTATCCCATCCATTATGTAAAAAATACTTGAATCTGATCTTGTATTGTTGCTATTAGAATTATCTTTGTTGTTATCTTTGTTGTTATCGCCGTTTGATTTTTTCATTAATCTCGCCCCTCCTTTTCATTATTTCTTGGAAATAGTTCTTCATAAGGTGCTAGAATTTCATTCAAAATTAATCTTCCTCTTTCTGAGACCTTGTAGTTGATTATGACTTTGCTGCCCCAATTTTCTTCCATTCTACTGATTAGTCCTTTCCTAACCATATCATCCAAGATTTCTTTATGTTTAACATTATTCAAACCACAATAACTCATAAGCTTACTCTGATTGATTTCACCATATTCACAAAGTTTCAAGAGAATATCCTTCCTGATAAATATTCGATCACGGTATTCATGAACCACAATGAATCAATTAAAGAGGGCAAAGTTCTTGATAACCAAATGTTTTCATATGTCCAATTAGGGTATCGATTGACCATTCTGTAAACACATCCATAGGTATGCAGATATTCATCGTATAAACATAGTATAACAAACAGATTATGTATAAAACAATAGGGGAACAAAGTTACGTCTCAATGGTCCGACATGGTTAATATAATCAAATATTACATTTTGAGGATGATAGAATCACAAAAATTAAGAATAGAAAAATCTAAGAAAGCTACTGCCACTGTAACATCTGTAACGACAGTGGCAATTATTGCATTTTCGACGCTACTCGTTTTGTTCTCTGGACCTACCAGCAGCAGCAGCATCACTATGACAGCTTATGCAGAGCAAACAGACACTATCAACCTCACAAAGATAGTCAATGCATCAAAAGATACAGTGTGGAATATCATCTCAAATGTGGATAAGAATCCAGACTATTGGCCAATATCGATTGTAAAAAACATTAGCAAATCAGACAACACTGTGGAAAGAGAAGTTACGGTTCCTGCACCACCCTTCATGGACAACAAGGCTCACCAAATAATATCTCTTATTCCAGATCAATTTACAATTATCGAAAATCAAACTCAAGGCGCCGTTACGGGAGTAAAAACTATATCTTTACTACAGGCAGGAAATGACGCCAATAAAACCGAAGTTAGTGTAGTTTGGAATCTAGACTTGTCTAAAATACCTGGCATTGGAAAGGGATTCGCAAAAGACGGCATAAGTAAATCTGTAGATGAAGCACTAAACAAGATTGCGATTGATTCTAACTAAACAAAAAGAGAATGTTAGGAAAGTAATAAGTAGGAATTGGTACCACCTTTTGACTTCAGAAATGGAAATACTTGCCTATCAATAAGTGCCTGGATTTTTTATATGACCGCTAAGCAAGGCAGAATATCATGATTTCCTAATCACTATTTTTAATTATTTGTATCTTTAGGATTTTAGCTTGAATCACAAAAAAAGATCTCTACTTTAGTGTTCTTCATGTACAAAACAATTTTTGATATATAATAGATAGTGGGACAATAGTTCATTGGATTTGAAGTGAATATATCATTAGAACTTCATGTGACAAATACATCAAGATGGAATTAATTGTAGAATGAATCATAGTATTGTACAAGTTTGTAAAGAAAATGAAGTTAATGCATTTATACCAACGAATACAGATTTATCTTTGTATATGCCAATGCCAACCCAAGGAGCAACAAAAATTAGCAAAATAATGACTAAAAAACTCGAAACTGTCGGATCTACCTCGTCTGCACAGGAAGTCGCCATAAAGATGAGGGATAAACAGGTTAGTTCAATTGTAGTAATGGATGATAGATTCGGGATACCTCTAGGAATTATCACAGAGAGAGACCTTGCGAGAAAAGTATGTGTTACTGACAAGAATAGTACTCAATTATTAGCAAGCCAAGTAATGTCGTTTCCTCTAATTACTGTGAATGCAGATTTATCATCTTCAGATGCAGCAGACTTGATGTTAAAGAACAAGGTAAGACATTTACTCGTCATATCTAAAGATTCAAAACAAACGATGGATAATGATGAGGCGTTAGAAAATAAAGATCTCATAAGACCTGTTGGTATAATTACTACAACAGATTTTATAAAATTTAGTCTAACCTCTGATACGGATTCGGATAAAGATGCAAATGAAGATAAGAAAACCGAGGATATTTTAGAATATTATAGAAATGACACGAATCATTCAGATTAAATCTCCTGAGTGACCATATTGTGAACAAAATAATTTATCAACTAAAGTCTGTTCACATTAATCCCACAGATAGACTCATTCAATTTCTTTTATATATGATCATATAATTAAAATGTCATTGTCTGGGAATAACAGAGAAATTATCAAAATCGGGTCAATAGTAGGGGTGATAAAAAAAAGCGACCAAAAGACAGGAAAAATAAGTGAAGGAGTAGTAAGAGAAATATTGACCAAATCCAAATTTCATCCCCATGGAATCAAAGTAATTTTAGAAGACGGAATAATTGGTAGAGTTAAGGAGGTAGTCGACGTATCAATTAATAAAGACATATCAAAAGAAAAACTCCCCTAAGAGCAGGGAATTCGCAACTACTATTTGAGAGAGTATAGTCTCTATTCATGGTTACTATTCTATAATTCCATTCCTTTATCATAGTAATTCAGCTTCACATATGTTTTCATGTCAAATAATAGATCGATCCTGTCATCATGATAACAAGATAGAAATCTCATTTTGGTTTGTCTTGTATGTTTGGCATCTACAAGTACTGCGATGGCATGGCGGATTACCAAAGTGCTACAGGCAAGGCAAAGGTGGAAAGAGCACCAAATACATAGCGATGTTTTCTACTAGATCGATATCTATTATCATCGGAATTAGTTAAATTCAGTGATCATGTTCTTTTATTATATATTCAATTATCTTTTCCCTTGTTCAATCTCTTGTAGATATTTTTCTAGTCTTTCTTTAATGGCTTCTTTTGAAATAAGACTAAATGACGCAAAAGGTTTCTTTAGTCTTGCCTCCCGAGCCCACAATTCGTACAATCTTCCCTTGATTCTATTTACATCACTATTTGTCTTTGATTCTTTTAAGACTTTTATAAGAAAGGTCAAACCCTCAAAGGTAATAGACAGATGTGATTTAGATAGCACTGCATCCTCGTCGATATGAATTAGACCATCATGCTGTAAGTCCTCTAAGAGATTCCACAATTCAAGAATTGTTGGATAGTCATAAACTAAACTTAACTTTAGCAATCGCCAGATGTCAATCAAAGTGAATGAAGAGACCTCATCAGATTCTGACGCCTTTTCTGTCGATTTTACATATCCTAAGTGAAATAATATCCACATCCGAACGAATTCATAATTCTTCATTTTTATAAACTACACTACTTTCTATTCTAACACTTTTTATTCAAAAACTTTCCAAACTTATGTGACTACAATTCAAAAATCAAGAATGATGAGCAGGATTTTACCATATCTCTTCCTGTAATTAGATGCAAGTATAATATAGAGAGTATAGCTATGTTCTTTTTTGAGTAAATTACTTAGAATATACGCTGTTGTTATTGTCACCGGTGTAGTTCTCTATTTCACTATTTTTGGTAATTGTTTTGGACCAGCCCATTCATATTGTTGACATCATATAAAAAATGTACCATAATCGCTATCGGATTGCACGAATTAATTCTAGCCGTTTTAGAATTTGGAATTTGAATAGAATTAGAATATTTGAATAGGAATCTAAAAGGTTTTTTCATATAATAGAAACAAGAGATTCGATTTATTAATACCAAGACAATAAAATCGATACAAATATCACATATTGGACTTTTTTGATTCAATTCTAATAGGAAACTTTTTTTAATTAAACTCTCATTTGTGTGTGTGACACTCCCCGAAATTGACAGTTTATCGATTACCTTATTAGTGGATAATTATACTGACAGGCTGTTACCATCAACATCAATAGCAATTCGCCCTCCAATGATGAAAAATGAACTATTTCTTCCTCCCCCTCCTCCAGTGGCTGAGCATGGTTTTTCAGCTTTGATTAGAGTTGCATCCAATGACAATGTGGCAGGTCAAAACAAAGGCCAATCACTCAAAGAAAACATAATACTATTCGATTGTGGAACCAGCGAGAATGGCGTTTTATCTAACGCTGAAATATTAGGAATAAATTTCAACTCAATAGATTCCATCATACTTAGTCATGGACATTTTGATCATTTTACTGGCCTCCCAAGTATCCTCAAAAGAATAGGTAAGCCTATTAAATTAATATGCCATCCGGATGCCTTTTTGAAAAGATGGATAATATTCCCTAATGGCAAGGATAAGGCAAGATTGCCTTTTCTCGATAAAGGGGAACTACAAAGGCAAGGAGCAGTGATAGTGACAAGGAAAGACCCCAGTTTAGTTTCTCAAGACAGCATAGAAGAATATCAATACTGGATGAACGAGAATATTGTTGCCGACGATTCAATACCTAAATTACTGATTACTGGTTGGATTCCACGAACGACAACTTTTGAAAAGGGATTTCCATTGCAGTACAAGGAAGACATAAATACAAATAACCTTATTCCCGATCCTTTGGTAAATGATGACCAAGCTATTGTCGCAAATGTTAAGAACAAAGGTTTGATAGTCATAAGCGGCTGTGCACATGCTGGTATCATTAATACAATTAGATATGCTAAATCCCTTACCGGAATTAACAAAATCTATGCAGTGATCGGGGGTTTTCATCTAACTGGAGGAGGAATTTATGAAGATGCGATCGAACCAACAATAACTGAATTAAGAAAGATAGATCCAAGATTTTTGATCCCATGTCATTGCACGGGATGGAAAGCTACCAACCGGATAATTCAAGAACTACCTGAAAAATTCCTACAACCTAGTACTTGTACTACCTTTACCTTTACCTTCGATTCGACCCTCTAACGTAACTATGGTTGGCATAGGATACGAAAGTTTAGTATATACTCAAGTCTGCTGAGAAATTACCCCTCATTTAAAATGCTTAAGACATGGTCACTATAACATACTACATTTTATCTAATTCAAACGGATTATAGTAATAAAAAATGGTGAATGAATGAATAACAAATATTGACCATTTACCTCGATGTCTCCCGGTTCGAACTAACTCTTGCTACAATCGACTTGCATCTTCATGCAGACAATATTTGACTTACATACTACAATGCGAATCATAAATATTTGAATTTGTTAAGATAACACTGCTATTATTTTCTGCTTCATGATAATGTAATATAATGATGGAATTGTAAACTAGGAGTATGCGATGAACTGCCTCACATAGTCAAACATAGAAATAATAAAAAACAACAAGATTGAGTATAGGACAAATCAAATATTTTACATACAAGTCGAATATAACCAATATATGATCTTTGAATGCCCATCTGGACACATTTGTTTCAGTAAAGATGAACTAACTATTTGCGGAATGCGAGGATGTAACAAACAAATAGATATGCTAAGCCCTGACGATATCAAATGGTTTTACAAAATTAATAAAAATGGACTGTGTATTACTAGGACTGACCTTCATATGATAATTGAAGATCCTAATATGCCAAATGACGTAAAGAAGCAAATACAAAAAGTATTTACCAATATTCCTTGACACTACATAGCAAGAAATCATAAAAGAATTAAGAATTGATATTACAAACTGGTAAACATTGTAGATGTAAATCCAGCAATGACAACAGAATCATTTTATCATAATATGTAAATAATATACCATAATATCAGGGTACTACTACTTTAGTAATAGTTTCTGTAACAAAATAAAAGTAAAAGTAATACCAGTTTTTCAAAAATTTAAAGGAAAATTTTTAATATCTTGGAAAATTAATTAAGATAAAGTCATGTTGTATGTTAAATATCAAGATCAACCCATAATGCAGCGTGATCCGAAGCTGCGTCTTTGGCTGTTTTTATCTCAGGAAAATGGGGAAATAGATCACCGTTTTTACCTCCCCAAACGCCTCTTCTCTCAATTCCGCCAAGCTTAGCTTTCTTAGCCAATTCTGGAGACATCAATATATAATCTAATTTCCCTGATTTGGTTCCATTGCCATGGGTACCTGGTCTATCATCTCCTACAAATTTTTCATGCTTCATAATATCTATTAAATTGGAGTTACTACCAAGTAGGGCACGTAAAGGAGTACTATCAGGAGTATCGTTTAAGTCGCCAATAACAGCGATAAAATCAAATTCATTATTTAATTCATCATAAATCTTTCGCACTTTCTTTGCTTGACGTGTACGTTTCTTGTTATTGTCTTGTTGAGCACCAAAACCCTTACTCTTAAAGTGATTTATTAACAAAAACAGATCATTTCCTGAAGGAGTAGTTAAATGATATTCTGCACAATCTCTACTAAATATTAATCCATCTGGATCAACATCATCCACGTGACTAGTCATCGATCTGATTTCGAATCCTTTTCTACTGACAATGCCAACATCAATACCTCGTTCATCATTACCGTCTATAAGCATGGTGTGCTCGTATGATTGTCCCTTTATCTTTGGGATCACCATCTCATTGAACCGCTTTAGAGCAATCCGATTTTCAGCTTCAATTACACATAAAACATCTGCTTTTAATTCGTTAATAACTCTCGCAGTATTTTCAATGGCTAATTCTTTGATTGTGTCTTTTTTAAGTTCAAACCATCCTATCCAATCATCTCGCCCATTTGCTAAGATGACATAAACACCTTGTTGTTTTTTAACTAGTTTTTCTCTGACTTCCACAAGACGAATGAATTTACTTTCTCCTTTGGTTAGTAACCCATTATTTCGTTTCATTATTTGTAGTATTTCTTTTTTGATTTGTTCAGAGTACATCTTATTTTGAATCAAATTAACCAAATCATCAAAATCCTTTAGGACTGTTTTGCCATCCTCCCAGGAAGGCAAATTCATTACCGAAGGTCTTTCAAACATATTTTCTACATTGAACGAGGCTAATCGCATATATTCATCTGTTATGATTAAGATAATATATATATGCTTTATCATATTGCCAATAAGTGACAATGTCAAACCAAATGTATTAAACAACATAGCAAAATTTGAATGGAGAACATCACCAATCATATTATGGATTTTCACATATCTTCTAATTACTTCATCACTCATCTTGTTTGAACCAGTTGTTTGGAAATTGTCTGAACGCATTAATATTTTATCCAATGGATTTTCTGTTAAAGACTATCACAGGATATATAAACGATGTAAAGAAATTTAATAAATAATACTAACTGACTATAAGAATATTAATTCTTCAGAAGATAGGTATTTGTGAATCAGCATCTATGTATTGTTGCACTCATTACCACTAGAATGAATGCTACTACAGTACTAGAGAAACAAGTTTCAATAACAAAGGATAGTAAATAGTGGGTTGCTCCGTCGTTACCACCAGACGATATATCTTGTTCATCTATTTCCATTAAATACTATCCTTTGTTTTTTGTTTTACACCCATCTACTACTTGACAATATACCTTATCCAATCACTTGAAAAAAGATGTTCATTAATGAGTCACATACCATTTCTTTTGATTTTAAATGCAATTTGAGATCTTAACGACAAAGTCCCAATAGAAAATAGAATAAAATAACAGAAATTCGTTCTTGAAAAGATCCATCCCCTTCCATAAATCAACTATATGGCTTTATTCTGATGGTTTAACCTATTCATGTATAGACTAAAAAAAATAAATCCACCAAATCCTAACAACATCATTCCTGCAAACATGAAAAACAAAAGATAAAAGGCGCCCACTAACCAATATACAGTAAAAATAAATCCCATAATGATAAAAAGAAAGGATAAACAGTATAAGGCAATCGTTGCCAAGTTGCCTTTAAAATTGTCTCGTCTACTCATGTTACAGTTTACTCTTTTTCTTTTGTATAATATCAGCTATTAACATTGCATCATTCACAGATTTAGAAGATATTATCCCTATTTAATATTGAAAGAAAATTATGGCTATTGCATATATGAACTTCAAATGGACAATAAATTTGTTAGTTTGATAAGAGTTCTGATCCACACGTATTGCAATATTTCGAATGGGTAAGGTTCACAAATTTACAATTTAGGCATTTAATACTAAATCTATTTTCGAATTCCTTTTGAACTCTATCAGAAGCAATCGATTCTATGTTATTAGCAAATTCATCCACCATTGTTTTGCATATTGAACCAAGAAAGATTGATGTAAATGGATCAGCGGCTAAGTGATATTTACCTCCCTCGCGTTTTTGTACATTTATTGAAATTTCAGCAAATTCTCCTTCATGACCTAGATGTTTAGTTGAATATAGTTTGTCAAGGTTTGACTCTATTTTATGAAAGAAATAGTATTCTTGAGGATAATTTTTCTTAAACCACTCGGTAAATTTTCTCCTTGATTCTTCACTAGTCATTTCACATAATATCTAGAAACGAAAATATTTAAAACATCAACTTTTACACCCACTACTTACTATTAGTGAAATTTTTTTTCAAGTAATTGTATAATAATGATAATATTTGATTAATTATTTATTTTCGATTTAAGAAACTAGGCAACTGTAGATCTTTCTTCTACCTTTTCAATCTCTGATTGTTGCTTGGGTATCTTCTCTTTCTCTTTATCGTTTTTCTTTGATAATCTTTCGGACGTATTATAAATTCAAAAAACAACAGATACAATATCTTTGGAAACATGATTTACATAATTAGACTTAGAGAAAAAATAAAGGAATTTTAAGGCTTAGATAGAGGATAGAATTATCAAATCCTATTCGCGCAAGCCATATTATAATTGAGTTCCAAATTTAATACAGCGTTAAATTCTCAATGGTCTAATATTTGTATGAAAAAAATCCAAAAGATCTGTTGATGTTCAATGTTACAATCATTGAATAATTCTTTTCTCAGTTAAAAATATGATCTTCAATACATAAACATACAGAATATTTTCACTCATGGAATTACGTTTTTGCCCGTTATCCATTATCGAATTAACCAACTCGATTTGCTTCGTGTCTTTGAGATTACATTTTATATAATCTGTTAACCCACAATAAGTTGAATGTTTGATTTTTTTGTTAGATATCACTAATCAAACAGAGTAAAATGTGTACTAATTAAGAAAAAGACATACTGTTCTTATTATCTTGAATTTCTTGAATGGTTTAAAAAATGTCTGACTATTCAATTCCAATTATTTAACTATAACTGCGTTCACAGCTATCCATTTCTATTTTACTGATTCAGTAAAAAAATTAACTTTCTATTTGTTACTGATATATTGCACGTCTCATATCAAAGAACTTGGTTTTTATTTTTATATACAACATCGCTATTTACTATAGTAATTGAATATCTCCGAACAAACTACACTTCATGATCGAAAAACTGATTTGATATATGATATGGATACTGCAGTGAGTTACGGAATTCGTTTTTTAGAAAATGTTAGTGAGAGAATGGACATTTGTGTAGATAAGAATGGGCCTTCTATAATCGTAAAATCAGATATTTATAAGAGTAATTATGTTAAAGCAAAGAATCGAGGTGCAAAAATCAGATTCATCACAGAGATTACAAAAGAAAATATCCAATACTGCAAAAAGCTTGGTGAATTTGTAAGTGAACTCAGACATCTTGATGGAGTGAAAGGATCTGTATGTGTAAATAATTCGGAATTTTTAGGTATGTCAACTTGGAATGAAACAAAACTTTTGAATCCTGTTATATACAGCAATGAAAAAGAAGTGATTGAACAACAACGGTACATATTTGAAATGTTTTGGAAAAAGGCTGAACCTATTACACAAAAACTAAGGGAAATAGAAGAGGGAATTGTCCCCGAATTTATGGAATCAAGAAATAGCCCAGTTGATATACAAAATAAAGTCATTGATCTTTTAAAGTCTGCAGAATCTGAAATTCTGGTAATAATGTCCACTTCTAAAGCATTTCACAGACAAACTGAATGCTTTTTTATTAAAAGAGTTAGGAAACACCAAACCATGGATAATTATTAAAATTCTAACCCCAAAAGATAATGAAATAGAGAGACTAATTACAATACTAAATAAGCCTAATTTTGTAATTCGATGCATTGAACCATTATCTAAGGTATCAATTTTGGTAATAGATAGAAAGCAATCTCTCGTTGCTGAAACCAAAGACGATACAAAACAAATCATATCAGAGGCGGTTGGATTTGTAACTTATTCAAATAGTGCACCCACAGTACTATCCTATGTAGCAATATTTGATAGTATTTGGAAACAAACAGAGATCTATCAACAACTAAAAGATGCACATGAAAAATTAAAAATTCATGACAAGATGCAAAAGGAATTCATAAATATAGTAGCTCACGATTTAAGAACACCTCTTACTCCTATTATCGGACTGACTGAATATGTAAGAGATAAGACAAAAGATATACATCATATGGAATTACTAGACAGAGTAGTAAAAGATGCAAAAAAATTATCCTATTTGAATGAAAAAATTTTGGATGTAACTAAATTTGAAAGTAAATTGTTTAAACCAAATAGAGAGGTTTTTAGCCTTAATGAATTAATAGTGAACGTTATTAAAGAATTAGAACATATCTTAGATTCTACAAAGAAAATAAAATTTGAATACCATTTTGATACCGAATATCTAGTGGATGCGGATAGTAGAAGAATAGGACAAGTAATTTCTAATGTAATTGATAATTCTATTAAATCAATTTCGGAACAAGGTACAGGAAGAGGAGTTATATCAATATTTACGAGCATTGAAAAGATAACCAATACTACTCCTAATTTAGGAGGTGACTATTACCCTCAACATATGGTCATTGTCAGTATAAAAGATACAGGTATTGCATTAGATAATGAGATATTACCTAGATTATTTACCAAATTTGCGACAAAGTCTTTTCAAGGTACAGGGCTTGGACTATATTTATCAAAAAATATCATAGAAGCGCATGGAGGTAAAATCTGGGCTGAAAATAATAAAGATGGATTTGGAGCCATCGTTTCGTTTAGTTTGCCATTAACAAATAAAGTAATCTAAAATAGTTCTTTAATTTATATTTCTACTTGAAAGTTTAAACAACTCATAATTCGCAGTGGATTTTATATGGAGTACACTAACACTCTACAAGTGATCATAATTAAACCTTAGAATCCTGATCTAATTTGTCGGCAAAATCTTTGTAGTATCATAAACCTATGATTATGGCCTCAAATATGACAGTCCAATTCTATACAAGGATAAGGGGTTGTTGTCAGAACAGGTACAGGTTACGTATAAAGTATAAAATTTTGTCATATATGCTTACTATTTTATCATCATAGACCGTGCATTGCCTTTGTTCCTTTTCCTTGTTGGAATCATGACTTGGATTTTGATTCTTTTTATCATTCCCTTAAACATTTGAGAAATATATTTTATATATGTTTTATCACAAAACATCAATACATTCAAACATATGATTTCTTTTATGTGAAAAAAATAAACAATATTTATTAATTTATTCAAAAATATATATGGACTCAAGGAGCTATAATTTGGTCAAATCTATCACCCCTTTTTATATTATATGCAAGTAAACGATATACGAAAATTATATAGTAAGATGATAAGCTTATCCAAACCACCTACTAAAAACTATCATTTTTTGGTATACCATTATAAGATTTACAATTAGGACATTGCAATATAATGTCACGATAATTATATACCATTACATTCTCTGCTAAGACAAATCCGCAAAATCCACAAACGTGGGATTCGAGTACGATCCCTTTTAAAAAGACACCTTTATCATCTAGTGTAAAAATTGTCTTAGTCTCTGTGTTCGGTGGCGAAATGACTTGTAGTTTGACTATTTTAGTCACATGACATTCATTTACATTATCGGATTTAAGGCATCCTCATTTTTCTTATAAAGAATGATAATCGAACAATACTACTCCATCATGAAGATTTATTCTGACACTTAGATTGGCTTAATTCTGTGAATATACCTACTAACATGATTATTGTTTCTGTAACAGGTTTAGTTCTTACTCACCAGAAGGGATCAATTTCCTTGTTTTATTGGTATCATATTAGAAGGAAAAACAGATTGTAGCAGGTATACAAAATCACGTCATGTTTAACAATTCCTTGGCTTCGTAGAAAGCAGATAATTCTTTTGATATGTGATCAGCGAAAATTCCAAGTAATTCGAATTCGATAGGCGATAGAGTTTTTCTACTAAACATTGCCAGTACTCCTATAGGTTTTCCCGCATGAGTTATTGGATAGCCTGCAAATGATCTCAGTTTTTCTTTTTCCGCCCACATAGGATACTTAATTCTTGGATCGTTTACTACATCATTTGTAATGACTGGCTTATTTCTTTTAACAATGGTGCCAATTTTACTGGTTAATCCCATCGATACTTTGGAAAACTCGCCGCTGTTGTTTCTATATTTTCCAGAGCTAAATTTTAAGATAAGATTTGTGCTGTCTTTATCTAGCAACCACATCCTTGCAAATGTGGCATCAAAATATTTTACCAAGCTGTCTACTGTGAGTTGAAGCTTTGTATTCAGATTTTCTGACTTCCTTAGTGAATTTATTATTTTGTAAATTCTAAATTTCTTTTCGTTGGATTCTTGTTCGTCTAGTATAGAATAAGGGGTTGCTTTTAGTATTTTAGAATCATAAGTTCGGTATTCTGAAACTAACTCTGTAAAGCGGCTAATAAAATTATCACTTTCCAATTCATATTGTTCTATAGAATCAAAAACAAAATGGCAGATGAAATCAAAGTCCCCACTCATTCTAGCAGAAAACAAACAGAAATCCGAATTGTCAATGTATTTGTTTAATTTTTCCATGAGGTCAGAAGTATTTCGAGTAATTTTGAATTTTAAAAGAATGGTTCTACTTATTTTATCCGAGATAAGGGATGGATTGAAGATGGGTGAATACCCCAAAATAGTATTAGATTGCTCTAACCTTTTTAACCTATATCGTATGGCTCTTTCTGTTATTTTATGTTCCATTTGACGAAGATGATTTGCAATTTCAGCTACAGGTATACGAGCATTTTTACTCAGATCGGAAAGGATTACTTCGTCAATTTCATCGATCATCTTTATGACAAACTAAGATAAATTGATGTTTATTTCTATTTCGGAAAAAACAGAAAATCTAATGCTATGCCTATCAGGAAGGCTCCATAACATCATTTCCGTTTCAGAAATATTAAGACATTTTTTGTTTCAATGAAGAATAATACTTTGACTTTCGTATAATATATCATGCAACTAGATTTGTTTGAAATTGACAGAGTAATTGATGATATGGCAAGGGGATATGCAGCTCCATGTGCTACAACGTGGTTTAAGGTAACAAACAATAAAAATCCTACAAAAGAAGAGTATAGAAAAAAGGTGGTAGAATTTATGAAACATTTTGAGTATGTTTTAGCCAATTTGTATCCTTCAAATACACAAACAGAATATCTCAGAGATTACGTAAAAAGTGGATTAAGAAAAGCGATACATAGCATAAATAGTGGGAACAATAAAGAAGTAGAAAGACGCTATACATACTACACAGATTATAGCTAATAGCCATAATAAAAGGCAGATAGAGTATGTTAAAATTAGCAATACCACTAATTATCATTTTTATAATTGCAGGAGCTGTAAGCTTTTCACTAGCGTTCACCTATTACCCAAAGAAGAATGTAAATGTCAATGTTGACGGTACCTGTTATGAAATTTTAGGACCTGCTTACAAAGACTATAAAGAACTTGAAGCTGAAAGAGAATTACGAGTATTAGTACATGGATATAATGCGATAGAAAAACCAAGTTCAGTTATACCTATAGTGTATACAGGAACAAGAGATCAGGCGCAGGAGTTTGTCTCAAAGTATGATGTCATAGTAACTGACAACCAAGAAATTGGTGGGGAAATGTATTATACTAATGACTATATCGGTAAAACAATCATTAAAGGAGAAATATCAAAAACAAATTTGCTAAAGGTTATAGTGGACTTATCTTCACCTAAAAGAGTCTTGAATGAAAACGTTCTTTACCATTTGGGAATACAGAACAACACTTTCTTAAGTTCTGACGAAAGAGAAAAAATCTCTTCAGATTCAACTAGCTTTATGCTTGAAGGAATACAAAAGATATTAGAAAATAGAAAAGATAGTATCAAGCAAGCCGAATGCCGAAGTCAAATTCAAGTATGACACGGAATTAACAATTCTGGTTTCTAATACAGGGGAAAATAGCAAAATTTTGTGAGACACATGGAAAATTAAGAGGAAAAAAGTAGTTGACCATTTGAAACAAAGATAATAGCAAAGATCAGAATGGAGAACTGTCCAGCTATCCTCGTTATTCCTTTTTTTAGATTCTTTTTTTTGTTTTTACCGTCTTTTTACATCTCTTAATATTGAAACCCATGTAAAAAAACCCATCCCCACTGTGGGTCAATGGATATGAAGTTAGGCTATTGTAAGTTGGGTAATTGTAAAATATCTTGAAGGTCGATGCGTACAAATTTGAATATCTTTATTCATAGTTGTGAATCCTATTTGTAATAACACATCCATATTCTATTCAAAAATCCTTAAGCATATTAAACTATCACTCAATCAATATTATCATAAGCCATTACAATAGACGCTGTAAATAAAAAGATATCCAGGCTAGATTCGGATAAGTCTTATTCAACACAAACTCCCGCTACTGCGACTTTTTTGAACAAGTGGGGTGACGCAACAGTACTTGTAGGATATCTAGACATTCTGTCGTTTGGATTCATAACCTTGTTAACTGCATTTTTGAACTGAGCTGTCGATTCCCAAACTGCATAGTTAATGAATATTCCGCTCCCACCAATTCCTCTATGTAATTGTGTGGAAATGAACCCGGCCTGTCCCTTAAATTTCTCTGCTTCTTCGGCCCATGCCTCTACAAACGCATCGGACTCGGAAGGATTTACATCGAATTTGTTTATCAATATAACTGGACCAACATCTTCATTCATTTGAGAGAAAATTGATACGTTTTCATCCATTTCAACTACTTTAGGCATTTTCACTAATAGATACTATAAAATATTTCAAGCTTATGTATACAAGGTAATGTTTTTGCGTCTTTTGGGATGATTAGAATAGGTCCAAAAAGGAAATAAGTATTTCTTTTTACTAGTTGCGGTCCTTTCTAGATTGTCAGTAAAAAATACATGACTTGTACTTTCAGTAGCATTCAAAATATACGATTCGTTTTATCAATCAAAGTACTAGGTAAAAGAAGTATCGCAACTGATATCGAATGTGGTCACGTAAAAAAAACCCGAGCTAAGATATCTGATGGGTAATGATGCAATCTAAATCACTGAAGAAAATAACTTCAGATCAGGAATGTGTAGTTCTTGTTAAGTAGTATCCATCTGTTCGATAGAGTTCAAACTATCGATATTCGATTTGTATCTTGTAACATTAACAGATCTTTTGTATTCTATAAACAACAATATGAAATATATCTCTAAATAAAGAAAATATTACGCAGATTTCCGTTAATTGACAAAAAATGATGGAACTAGAATGAAATTCCATACTGTTATTGTTTTCTATTAGAGGTTATTATCTTTCCTAGTTCTTCATTGAATTCTTTGTTTGTAATAGACGATGATACAGAGATTTGCCATTGTTTTTCAATAGTTTTAACAGCTAATTCAGCAGTTTTATCAATGGTACTTCCCCATTCTCTTTCAATAATTTTCTTAATTTTATCGACATGGATTTCCTTTAGTGCTGTAAAATATGAGTTTTCCAATAATGTCTTTGTTGTTTCATTTGGTTCTATGTCACAGCAAGAACAGGTGTAGTCATCGTTAAGTATCGTTTGGTATTTTATCGCTTCTCCAAATCTTGGAAGTCGTACAATTTGAGTCACATCGAGTTTCTATTATTTCCTAAATCACTTTGTGTTATTAACTATAATAAGGTAAGTATATAAACTGGTAAGTTATTACCTTGTAAGTAGATAGAGGATTGTTAAGTTGGTAGAACTCAAACCTTCAGAGCAATATCAAGAAAAGAAAGAGAATGCAAATCATCAAAAGCTAATAGAGGATATGGAATGCAAATGTTGCCCTGTATTTAATACCTTTAACATAATTGGCAAAAAATTTTCGCTTTTAATATTACGCAATATGCTTTATGATAAACAAAAACGATTTAACGAATTTTTGAATTCTATAGAGGAGATCAACCCTAAAACCTTGTCAATACGGCTAAAAGAAATGGAAAAGGATGGTCTTATTAAGCGTCATGTCTACAACGAAACACCAATTAGAATAGAATATTATCTTACTCAAAAAGGCAAAGAACTACAACCAATAATGGAACAAATGGCGTTGTTTTCGCTCAAATATTGTTGCGATCAAATATTTGATAACCCCGATCCTATCAAAATCGAAAAGATAACCGCCAAATCTATAAGAAAGTATTTGTAAATTAACAAACCCTTTGTACTTGATTTGAAATCGTTATTTCTAGATCCTAATTTGAAAAGTATATAGAAGGAGAAAAGCAGAATTACTATTTAGAATACTAACTATTGTCCTACAAGATAGTATATATTACATGTTTTATTTACTTTCTTAGATCTCTTATCGCCCAGTAATAAAAAGCAACAATTAAAATGATCACACATTTATTTTATTCTGGTATCTCGATTGGGTATATTTTAATAAATTATTTTGGAAATTAAAATGAATGATTTGGGATGATAAAGTTTATTCATTTGGTATGACTGAGGCAAAACAATAATGCCTCTGTAATCATTACTTCGTATAGAATCTATAGGTCAACTTTTTATATCCCTTCCTAATAACTATATAATCTCCCAATTTCTAACTACTTACCAAATCGTCACCTACTATTTTAAATACTTACTTTATTATAGTTAATGAGATAAGGTAAGTTGATATGAACAAAGATAAGAGTGAAAAAAATAATATGATTAACCCAACGACGGTTGTTAGTCGCCATGCGTGGTTAACTTTAGCAATTCTTAGTGGTACCCTATTAACAGTTTTTTTCTCAGAAACCATGCTTCTTCCTGCAATACCAGAAATAATAGATGATTTGAATATATCTTTTGGAACTGCTGCATGGATATTCAGTGCATATTTAATTGTAGCTGCAGTGATGACCCCGGTTGCTGGTAGACTTTCTGATCTTTATGGGAAGAAGAAAGTGTTACTATCATTACTTGTAATATATGTAATAGGACTCGCTGTTGGAGGATTTGCAGATAACATAACATTTCTACTTATTAGCCGTATTATTCAAGGGTTTGGGCTAGCAGCCGTCCCAGCAGCATTTAGTCTTCTTCGAGATACATTTCCGCCTGCTAAATTATCTATTGCTGTAGGAGTCTTTGGTTCTGCATATTCAGCTGGTTCAGTAGTTGGACTATTAATTGGAGCTAGCATTATCCAAGCCTTAGGTTGGCATGCTACTTTTCTGGCCATAATACCTTTTTCTGTATTGGTAACATTATTGATTGCAAAATTTGTAAAGGAATATGAAGTACCACATCGATCTAATGATTCAAAGATACAAATGGAGATATCAGAGAAGAAGAAAAAGTCATTATCTATAGATATTAAAGGTATAGTGGCTCTTTCGGTTACAATATCTTCATTTCTCATTGCACTTACAGTTATTCAAATCGGTGTAAACAATGAAAATGTATTACAAATTGCGGGAGCATTCATAACATCTGCAATTGCATTATCAATCTTTGTTATGATAGAAAGAAGAGCTACACCTCCATTCGTTAACTTGAGACTGTTACGAGATAAAATCCTTCTACCTTCATTTATCCTACTAATAGCTACAGGAATCACAATGTTCATGATTTATCCAACAATAGTCCAGTTAGTGAGGAGTCCAGTTCCATTAGGTTTCGGAGGTGATTCGATAGACGCTGCAAACGTTCAACTACCCTTCATGATCAGTTTCTTGGTGTTTGCAAGTATCACTCCATTTATCATAAATAAGATTGGCAGCATAAAACCAATTATAATTGGTGGGATCATTAGCCTACTTGGAACATTTGGATTACTAATGTTCCATGCTACCGAGTTCATAGTTTCTGTAGATTTGGCCATAATCGCCATAGGTCTATCACTTACAATGACTGCGACTTGGAACATAATAGTGTCCTCCTCTCCAAAAGAATTTACTGGGATATCTGTAGGGATTGGTGCACTATTATTGTTCATAGGAATGGCAATAGGCCCTGCTCTGGCTGGAGTATACATGGCTGATCATGAGAATACTGGTACCCTGGTATCATATCCATCAACTCACTCATATGATCTGGTTTTTTCAACCACTGTATTACTGTCGGCAATATCCCTTGGATTTGGGCTTATACTAAGAAGAAAGACGAAATATACTGTGGTCTAAGCACCGATACCAAGATGATATCCCTAATTTTTTTAGAAACATCTTAAAAGATATCAACAGGACTGTTAAAGTTTTCATGTCGTGAGATTAAGTATCCATAGACAGCAGAGTTCTATGAACTAGATACTACAATATCTCATTTCACATTACAACATAATTCAGTTTTTATTCATCATATTAATCTAAAGGTTTCCCTATTATACTATTCATAAGAACTATTTTATCTTGCTAATCGATAAGGAAATAACCATAAAGGAGTTGGTGGATTGATTATAGGCAATAACAAAATTAAAGTAGTCAATGTCCTTATTTACGAGGTATCATCCTAAATCGTTTGAGGAATTTTTCATCTCCTTTGGTTCTTATAGTAAACTGTTCCCTATGTAATTTAAGTGGTCGGTCCTCAGGTTTTGTCAATTCAATTCTTATTCTTGATAGAGTATTAATTCTAAAAATCAATCCTTGCGACGGATCGATATTTATTTTGTTTGGGACAATTTCTTTGGTATTGCTTTCTATATTAATTGGTATAAGGATCTTCTTCATCTTCCCAAGTTCTGGATAGTTTATGACTAATTCTGCCTTAGCATCATTTAGAGTATTTGTTATCAAATAAGTACCCGGTCTAATTACCATCGCAGAGAAAATCACTCCCTCCTTTAGTTCTTTGCTATCAAATGTTTTTAATTGTGATCCCTTTTCGAAGCGATAAATCTCTATCGAATAACCACCGGCGCCTGTAGAGACATAAAAAACCGCATAGTCCCCTTTTGTTAGTGTATAAATGCTCATAATATTGCTTAAATCGATGTTTATCTGATTAGAAGTATCACTTGCTTGCTTATTTGCATCAGTGGGTTGAGAGGTCTCCTTAAAATTTATCGTAGATAAAGATGATAACCTACTAGATGGTCTTTCATCTAGAACATTTAATTTAAATCTGCTGACTATTCCTGATCCTTTCATTATTATACCCTGATATTCTCCAGGATCCGTAAATTTACAAACAAGGGTAGAATGTGGAGTGAGAGACCCACTGTCGATGGTGGTTTGACTAAACAAAAATCGGTTTATTTTAATGTTCATATCTAATTACCCACATCTCCTTCAAGGATCAACTCTTTACCATTACTATCGATCCGAACATCCAGAAATTCAATTGGTAACTTTACTGGAATTAAAGGTATGGTAGAATTTCCCTCAAGAACTTCCAAGGGATCCTTGAGTTCCAAAATCGTTAGAGCTATGAATTGAGCCAGCTTATCAATCAAGTCCTGGAATAGACCAACATTACTAATCAAACTTAAAATAAATTCACCCACATCGTCTCCAATATCTAAAATGTTTCGAATTATTCCTTCTATTCCCCCAAGCACGGTATCTATAAAAGATATAGCCCAATCAGGGAGTCCCAAAGAACTAAGAAGACTGACAATTGCATTTGTAATCAGATTATGAAATAAATCGCCAATTGTGTCTGCTACGTCAATTATATCCAAGTCGATTGGAAGTGTAGGGACTAAGGTAAGTTGCCATCTGTTTGGAATTCCAGAGCCAACTCCATAAAACACCTTTGGAATTGCACTCAAAGTAATTTCAGATGTTATTAATCCACCCAAGTTCATGGGTAAAGAAATATCAGGCGATGCTTCAAAAAGATCAATTGACGGAGCACGAATCAAACAGCCACCAAAGGGGTTTGGAACGAGGCAAAAGCCACCAATAGTTTGTGTTGGAATATCTATACCTATGTTAAGCTGCAATGTGTCCCATTTCACGTCTAACTCACTTATTAGAATAGAACCATTATTCCGCAGATCGATTGTGCCATTCTCTAAATGAGCCGAAACTGTATAACCAACTGAGAATATACCAGAACCGCCCGTGTCTGATACTGAAAATTTAAATCCTTCAAGAAGAGAACCATATATTTTTTTGAATGTAGTTTCGGATATAGCAGCGGTTAGATCAAAAGTGCCTGTTCTTGATCGCGGCTTCACTGTTCTTGTTATTGTTCCACTACCGCCACTACCGCCACTACCGCCACTACCGCCACTACCGCCACCATTTGGTGAGAATACTACATTCAAGTCCAAATTGTCTAAATTGATAAATGTTTTTAATTGATCATCTTCGATTGCGGGATTATTAGGAACGGTCGTTGTTCCAGAAAGCTGCAAATTTCCTGATACTTGGAAGTTTCCATTGGATGGAGGAATTGTAATTATCCCAAATGTCAATTTGGAAATAATCTCAGCAACATGGGGAAATATTCCATGATTGAGTACAGATTTTGCATAACATTCGATTGCATTTTCCAGACCTAGGGGTTTTAGATCCACTATCTCTATCCCATCAATTTTGAGCCCTATTTTTTGGTTTCCTGCCAATCCAGAGATTTTGCATCCACCTACAGCATACAAATCTAGACAAAAACATTCTAGTTTGGAAGTAGACGGTCTGGTATTTGGAGGCCTTCTAAGAACAGGTAAGTCACCGAGACAATCCAAGCCGGCACAAACTTTGAAATGAGTAGCCAAACGTTGATTTGCCAACGGGACAAGTTCTGAAGGTAATGGAAATATATTCACTTCATGGAAATCTATTT
>JARFXS010000023.1 GCA_029194465.1 Candidatus Nitrosocosmicus sp. | reverse complement strand
TATGTCAAAGCTTTGGTGTGAAAAGGCAAAAAAGGAAGGAAAACTGATTGGCGAGGGTAAACTAGAATAAGTTTAGTTTTTCATTCCTAAAATAGTTTCGATTAAAACGTCTACATCTGGGTTCCCTAACACTTTTACAAACAACTTTCAATCATATGTAAGTAAGCCGGCAATCCCTTCACGGAATATGACCCCGGTTTGATACTCAATTTTTCTATCCGTGTATTAGGCTAGAATTTTAAATCACAAAATCTTTCGTATGATTATCGTTATAGTTTTCTTTTCTGCAGAAATAGTTGTTTCTTCAATATTCAATGAGTTTCTGAGATTTTCCAACACAAGTGATGTTGATTTATAAAGGTCTCAATCTTAAACCTTGCTACAGCAAAAACATTTCATGTTGCTAGGATTTATTGATTTTATGAAAACTTCACAAATAGAACATCGTTTATATCCGTTTAAGTAACCATATCGAATATATTTTCTAACTTCTTTGTCCAAATCGTCGTTGCACTCTAAGAGTTGTTGACAGGCCTTTACATTCTTGTGGCATTTTTTTATATTGTTATCTCCAATTAGCATATTCGATTCACTTTATTGATAACTTAATTTATTGTATCTTTCTTTTAAACTTTTGATTTTGGATTTGTTTCAGAACAAATCCAAAACAACTAAACGAGCATGGTCAAAGATTAGAGAGGCATATTAAGAATACAAATCAGGTTTAAGTCCGGCTATCGCTTAAAAATGTGACAACCTTAAATTACTATAAAACTCCACTACCACTAAGATCTTGATCCCCATAATACCCAAACTGATCCTTTAAAGAATATATTGACTAGATATTAATATGAAACTATTGATCGTGGAATATTAGGCGATATGAAATTCAGACCGAGCATTATTCAAGTGTTATAATGTCGAAGCGGAATGAACCCATAGGTTTTCAAATATTGTCGTATGTATCCAAACACTGGATACACTATTTGAATAAATGCACCTAAACCATTGCTTCTCTGAAGATGTTTTTGCTGTCATCCTTGAGTTCTTAACAAGCGATGACCTGTTATCTGATACTATGATCGTGGAATTAATTCCTTGAATTAATTTCAATTAGATCAAACACTGTATTGGCTAATTTTTTTATTTCTTTGTCCATTGGGGTGAGAATTCTGATTTGAACTCCTCTATTCGCAATCTTCTTTAGTGACGAAATCAATTCATTTCTTTCTATACGATGGAATGCGTTCACAGTTGGGAACAGCAAGAGTAATTCCTTGGTTGAAGTCATTACCATTTCTAGATAGATTTTTTCAATTTCCTCATAGTCTCTCAAGGTCTCGATAAATTCGCGTGTTTTACCTTGTTCTAATTCTTTTATTCTCTCTTCTATTGGTATGGCACTTTTCCAAAGAGTATTAAATAGGAATTGCTGTGCTTCAGCAGATCGAATATCATTGCTATAAATGATTTGACTTGGGGCTTCAGATTCTTTACTTATAAGGTGAATTACATACTCTGCTTCATCTATTATACCAAAGTTTCCTTTGATTCCTTCAATGTGGCGTATCTCAGAGACCTTTAACAGCTCTTTGCAATACTCCACGTTCTCTTTTGTAATTTCAGTGATAAGTCGTATTTTGATACCTCTATTTATCAAATCCAATACTGCATTCATTATCCGCTTATCTGTAGATATGATGCCTGGCCCCATTAGATCATAACAGGTGTCCATTTTTTCTTTTGCTCTAGGATAACTTTGTAACATAAAATTAGTGATGTTTTCAGAACCGGTTATTACTTTTATTAAATCAGAATCTTTGTTTGTATTTGCCATATCTCTGGACAATAATACTATACCTCCCTATGCAATTTCTATTGGAAATGTGATATAAAAACAAATAATGATATTGAATATTAGTCAATGTTTCATGGAATACTGAACTATAATAACGTTGAAAGTACGAACCAGTAAGTGAAAATTCATATTGATCTGGTATTTTGATATGTAAAGAAGTTTCGTTTCATGAATCTAATTAATGTTCAAATCCATGATCGTACATTTGTAATCTTACAAAGAATTGACCAAATACTTGTTTATCTATACACTGGTTCACTGAATTAGGAGGATCCTACTACCACTGAGAACTCAATCCCTACTTGTCCAAACTCAATGATACTTTATTAGTAATATAATCATGACTCCGTTTGCATTGCAGTTGCGTAAAAGGCTACCATTTGTTCAGCCTCACTAAATTTGGATATTTCTCCTAATTCCAATGCTTAGTGTATAAAACAACGATTGGATAGCTTTAAGGAGACAAAAATATAAGAAATCAAAACTAAACCATTATAAAAGAAATTAAGCGTTTAGTAATATATGTCAGCCACAGAATCACTAAGAAGGGATCATGTTTTAATTGAAAAAATGATCAACGCATTAAAGACTATTTCATTATTGTTAAAGAACGGGAAACAAATACCAGATTCAATTCTAAATCAAGCAATTGATTTTTCAATCAATTTTACAAATACCTGTCATCATGGTAAGGAGGAGGAATCACTGTTTCCAACCTTGGAAAAAAAAGGTATGCCTAGAGAAGGAGGTCCTATAGCAAGAATGTTATACGAACATGAGATAACTAAAGAACTTGCAAACTCGATAGTTAGTTCAACTAAAATCTATATCGCTTCAGGAGAACAAACCGAACTTGTAAAAAGTATTGATGATTATGTCCAACATGTTTCCCTTCATTTATCAAAAAGAAACCAAAGACTTTTGTTATGGCTGATATGTTACTTAATGACCAAGAAACACTAGTAAATGACAATTTAACCAAACTGGAGAAAGAAAATTTGATAAAATAGAAACTCCCGCGAATACTATGAAAAAATTAATAGATAACATCAATTTGAATGAATGATTGTCTCCTAGTTGTTTAATTTAAGTCAAAATATCTTTTAAATAAAGTGATTGAACCACTTTACCCATCATAGTCAAAACCCCTGTGATCACATCTTTGGTAATATAATAGAGTGTATGAGATTTTGTAGTTTTTCCATGCTTATTTATATACTACTTTATGTCAGAATCGTCAAATCTATTACATATTTATATTTAATAACTGCATGAGGATTTTGACTCCCTTTTTATAATGGATTGGAATCCCACTACTGTTGTTTCAAAGGTGGGTTCTGCCTGTGTTGTCATATTTTAAATTAGCAAATTTTGATTATAAAATTTCCTTAAATACAGTGATTATATTCAATCTTGAATCATATCCCAACGCACCAAAACTTTGATCTTTACAATGGTAGATACACCATGACTTGATTGGGTTCGTGTTTCATTTGTGTAGGGCAAATGGACTGTTAAATTTCTTTCGACTTGACTTTATTTTTTCAAAATCCAATCTTTATTTGCTCCGAAAAATTATATTTAAATCAAAAATAAGAATAGTATGTATATGGCTCTTTCTGAATCATTTGTAAACCAGCATGTTAAGAATTGGATTGATGGCTGGAATAACCACGATATAAAAACAGTATTATCTATGTATTCGGAAAATATTGAATTCTCTAGCCCTAAAATCAAAGTTGTATTTCCAGAGCGCGCCTCATCAAAAATATCTAACCAAAAAGAATTAGAGGAATATTGGTTAAAAGCCTTGAAAAATAATTTTCCTTCACTGAATTTTACGCCCAAAGAAGTATTGATACAAGAAAACAAGATTCTACTTGAATACTATGCAACATTGGATGGTAAACATAGAACATCTGTTATTGAGAAATTTGAATTTCAAGATGGGTTGATTACAAAGTCCAGTGTATTTTATGGTTCTGAAGAACCTATTCGATAGCATAACAATACGATCAAATTCTAGTATGTCTCTATCAGATGCTTCACTACAAGCGTCTGGCCCAATGTTAAAAAATAACTCAGCCTGGCAATAGAGTATTAACTATAGATCCTTCCTACCCTGAGGTTTAGATCCCATTTAACTAGTTTTATTTCATCATCCTTTCCCCACAAATTCTTCAAGTCTTCTTTGACTACATTCAATGGATCGTATTTATTTTCCGCATAGAATCTTTTTACTGCTGACCACGTTTGCATGTAATCAAGAAGATTATTAAGATTCCAATCTACCTTTATCTCAAATTTAGGAACCTCAATTTCCTTAAAAGGGAACGATATTGTTTTGTATTCTTCTTTTACAAATTTGACTTCTTTTGGCCAATAGTTTCCGAGAATATCTCCACCAACATTAAGTCTTTCACTTATTTTGTCAATTTCAGGGCTAATTTTTTGCATTCCATAGGCCCATAATGCTATTATCCCACTACTTTGGCTTACTCGTCTGGCTTCTCGATAAAACATCTCAAAGTCAAACCAGTGAACTGCCATCGCTACCGTGATTAGGTTAACAGAGTTGTTTTGGATATTGGGTTTCTCTGCAGGAAACACTTCATAGTTGATGTTGTCCCGATCAAATGCGTTATCAATTTGATTCTTGCTTGCATCGCTTGCTATCACCTTTTTAAAGTATTTGCAAAGACTTATGGCGGCTTGTCCGTTTCCTGTCGCACAATCCCAAGCCAGATCCTTAACGGGAGTAATCTCATTTAGAAATTTAAAAAGATCCTCTGGATATTTTGGTCTAGCATAAGAATATTCTCTGGATTTTGAGGAAAAATGGTTGGCTGTACCTGATGTCATGCATTTAATTTATTTTATTTATCAAAAAACCTTTTTGTCTAGGATTGATCATTGTGATATAGATTCCTTAGATATCTATCCTCCATAATTTTCAATAAATAATCGTCCAATCATCCTATAATACTTGAGATAGTAAAGAAATAAGTACAATTTTCCTAAATAACCTAATATTTGCAATTGATGATACTATTGAGTTCCCAAATAACCGTCTATGATTTAATGGTGCCGGATTAGACAAGAGGTGCTCTGTATTGAAATTCGATGCATGTTGCTTTCTCTTAAATCATTAGATCTTTGTAATGGTTGACTTTGATTTTGTTTATATATAATGTATCGGTCATCACTTTTGACTTTAATTATATTCGACCTTGAATCGTATCCCAACGAACTTTCTTTTGGTTGATTAAGTAATGTTAAAAACGTGAAATAATCAATCTATTACTTGTCTCATTTTACTTTTGATTGCAATTGTAATGAGAAGGTTTATACTTTTTATTCTTGGATATCAGACTATTGTATTTACGTTCTAAACTTGTGCAATCGTTTTCAATCATTCTAATTTTGACATCATCTGTGATTTCTTTAGTTTTTATGACAGTTTCTTACCCGGGAGGATCTGATTCTTGGATTACAGAATCTGCTTTTGCTCAACTTACGAATAACAATAATATTATCCAGATTGTTAGCACCTCTACCTATGTAGATGATTTTGGCAATTTTCATGTTGTAGGTGAGGTAAATAACACCTCAACAGATCCTCAAACAAATATCTTAGTTACTACATTTTTATCTGATACAAACAACAACATTTTAGTTGGCAACCACTCTGCATTTTCATCTATTGGATCTCTTAGACAAGGCGAACTATCTCCGTTTGACATAGTAATACAGGATCCTCAAATATTAGGCAAATTTAACTTCATGGAATTTACTACTACTTCTCAACCTGCAATCGAAAAACCCTCTACACTGATGTTAAACGGAAGTAGTTCATTTTTAGACAATGTTGGAAATCCTCACATCACAGGTAACATAATTAACCAAGGACCTTCACCAGAACAATTCTTAAATCTTGTTACAACATTTTATGATAATTCAAGTCTTGGAGTTATTGGAACACAAAGTTTTGGACTAAATGTAGGCAGTCTTGCAAATAACCAAATGGCGCCTTTTGATATTACAATTACAGATAACAAGACTAAATCCCAAGCCAAGTTCTATTCACTTAACGTTGATTCGGTACAGAGTTCTATGAATTTCCCTTTGAATCCCAAGTTTCCACTTGAGCCTATTGGAGGATTTGTTGACAGTGGATTGTTCTTGGACTCGCCATTAAACGCTAATCCTTTTTCTACGACAGGAAATAATTTTAATAGTGATAGCGATCAGTCATCTTCCTCAGGTTCCGATAATGACAATTCTGATGGATCTGATGCATCAAATAATGAATTAGAAATTGATACAGCTGTTGAAAAAGATCCTATAGTTAGAGGGAACATGCAAACCATCGATGTAACTGTTAGTGATGCAAACACACGAGAAAAGATTGCAAGGGCCGATGTGGCATTCAGGATATTTTATGCTGGTGAACACGATGAAAGTGGCAATAGCCAGACAAATGAAGATGGTGTAGCAACATTCAAAGATGAAATTGGTCCAAATTCAAAACCTGGGACATTTGATGTTACGATAAATGTCGACGCAGTTGGATATGATACAGAAACTGACAAAACAACTTTTGAAGTAATTGAAAAATCTGAAGAAACTAATGATACCAGTAACCAAAATAATTTCACGGATTCAGAAAACAATAACAGTACTTTGACTGATGGCAGTAAAAATGAAAGTAATGATGATATAAACTGTAGAGACGTCGAAGAAACAAATACATCAGTTAGAAGTGACGATCCAAATAATCTAGATACTGATGATGATGGCATAGGTTGCGAAAGCGATAATACCAGCATAGATGAGATTACTGGTAGCCAGGATAATCAAAATGAGCAAGAAAATGGAGGATCTTTGGATAATGACAATGCCGATTCTACAAATAATGATGATAATGCAAACAACGGTGGATCGGAGGAAAATAACAATGCCAATGAAGACAATAACAAAGAACAAAATGCTGACTCAAAGGATAACAAAAACAGTTAAAAATATCCTTGATATCAGCATCAATTAATTTAGCCAAAGTAAGTCGTACGGGGCAATCAATATCGCTTTTGATATCTACAAATCAATTTATCTTATTTTGATCAACTACGCAACTGTTCTACTTGTTTCTATATTTTTTTCATGCCGCTATAGTTTGTGACTAGGTTCAGCCTTGAACCGTATCCCCACGCGCCTACTCAATGATCATTTGTATGGTAATGATGATATTATGATTCGAGGATTAGTGCTTTTTTCCAAACATTCGTGTCAAATTAATTCTATATTCTATTCATATTGAAATGTGTACCACAGATTAATTCAATTAAGGGATAAAAATTCCTATAGGTGAAACACTTTCTCAACAAAATGTTAGCCGTGTTCTAGAAAAGAGAAAGAAACTATATGATTTTAAAGGATTACATGGATTTAGAAAATATTTTAAGACTCATTGTGAATAAGTTATAAAACTTGCTAATGTTCTCACGATTTTAGTATAGAATAGATGGCATGTAGTATCCAACAGGTTCGTTATACATCCCAATAGTCATGAGGGTAAGTTGATGAACTAATCTTAGATCATTGTTAAGACACCAGCGGAAAAGCTCGGCATTTCGAGTTGGAATAAGAATACCGGGTCCTCCATAACAATCAGTTTCTGAGGCTATGAGGGCCTTTAGGTCGTCATTAGTAAAACCCACCGAGTGGTTAAAATATGTCAATCCACTTGTATAGCCTGTAATTTTTTCCCCGTGCAAAACTACTTTGGCAATTCCTTGCTTTATACTATCTTTGAGCTCACCATTTCTATCATGACCATGAATCGATCTGCAGATTGCGTTACATGATTCCAAATCCGACTCGGTTGCTACACGCACAGATCTTCCAGGAATGACTGCTGAAATTGGTTTTCCCTGTAGGGTTGAGATCGGTTCTCTAACATCAAATCCTAAGCTGGTATAGAGCGCTAGTGATCGGTTATGATATGAGGCTTGGAGCAAACGTATTGCTGGATAGTTTTTGTTTCTAGCCCTCTCTATTACATTGTTCATTAACTGTCGACCTGCTCCCTTATTCTGGAATTTTGGATCAATTGTTATTGGTCCTACTCCTGCTACCATATTTGACCGTTCATCTAGAAAGTTACTTCCTATGACCTTGTTACCGTCTCCCTCAATATCTTCGGCAACTACTGAATAGAATCTAGGGTTAGAGAGAAAAGAACAAGCTACATTTATTCCGATATCCACAGTAGGGAACTCGCGAGGAAAACCATGTTTATCTGCAATTTGTGAAAATGCATCAAAAATTATTTTTCCAACTTCCGGTGCATCATTTATGGTTCCAGGTCTTAATCTCAAAACATGTTCTATATTGGTCAATTTAATACAAAGTTTCTTATTCTGATTTTTATTCTTTTATTTGCTTTTTGCATCTGTTCACTTTAGACTTAATTTGGTGGTGTGAACTATTACTATAGATTGTAATTTCATTACTACCTATTCCTACTGCTTTCAATATCTATTCCTGCAAAGTAACTACAATTGGCTTTGGATTAGAAATTATGTCAAATACTGGTGATCGCTTTTGTGCTACTTTATTAGTTCTTTTACCTTTTCCTTTGGCCCATTTTATGATCTTTGATATCTTAAATCAGAATGTCTGAGGTGATGCAGACAATAAAGTAATGTTAATTTGTAATAGGTAGATAAATAGCACTATTATGACTATAGTTATTCGCTCAGACCATGGATTTACGGATCTTTTAAAGGATTCTCTTAGGTCAAGGTATGAAAAAAGAAAGAGGTCTGAGAATGAGGTGCATGTTTCTGATATCTTGCCTTCTACATGTATTCGAAAACAGTATTACGGTCGTAAGTTTCCGGATCTTGAGCCCCTTTCTGATGAATCTATACATCATTTCATAAGGGGAGAGGCCAGTGAATTTGTAATCACAGATTTAGCTAATATGGGTGTGGCACAAGCCGATCTAGAACTGGACGGTTTAATTGCACATCCGGATATTTTGGACAAAGACGTAATTATAGAGCTAAAGGACACTCAAAGTACTCGAAGATTAGATATCACAGATGAACGATTCAAATCATATCTTAGACAGTTGCTTTACTATATGACCATAACCGGAATAGAAAAAGGGATCATATCAATCAGGTATAGTAACAGAGAAATGCGGTGGATAAAATCAGATGAAAAGGGCGATTATTTCTTCAGACCGTTTGATGGTAAAGGTCCAAGAATTGAGAGCTGGTCTGTTTTGTTGCCCAAGGATGACATAGCCCGGGAACTCCTTAAGAACGAAATGGTGCGCCGAAAAAACCTGTTTGTAAAGGCCATACAGGAAAATGATATATCTATACTTCCCAGACTTAACGTGAAAGTACGAAACAGCAAGTGTCCCTACTGTGTATTTTACAATAAATGCATGAATGAGGATGGAGAAACTGAGCAAGCCGCTAAAATGGCAAGTGAAATCGACCTGTTAGATATTCCAGGATTAATAGATTTTAAACCGTTTTTACAATGACTAAAGTATGTCTCAATGTGGTGGATTACAAAATATCATGATATTTATCATAATTATTAGATTCAACTTTGTCTAATCATCTAAAATCCTAATCAAGATGTCTACATCAGCAGGCATTTGTCACAATGAGAACTGTCACTACAAATAATAAATAACAAAATAATGTTTGTTTAATAAAATTTTTCGAAATTGTTTCAACAATTCCCTAGGAGTTATCATCTCCACCACTATCTATTCAACCTCGAATGGTGTTTACATAGATATGTTCATAAGGACCGAACATTTGGAAAAGTATAAAAAATCTATATATTGATTTTATGAATTTTTGAAAATTGTAGAAAAAGAACCGACTATTCAGGCTGTTTTTTCCAACTTACTAAAATCGCCAAACACTATTGATCCAGGCGTAATTAGTTCCATGGCTTCCTTATACAATTCGTTTGCCCTATTATCGCCTTCCATAGCCTTCATAACTTCTTCTACATGCTTGGCATCTCTGTAGGATAGTATTTCTACATTTACATCTTCGTCATCATTTGCAGAAATAATTTTTGATATATTTACAAAATCCATCATGTTTTCTCTTGCATTCAATCTATACACAAATTTTGACACGCCGTGTTTCCTAAAAAAATCATCCGTTTGCTTGCCAATCTTTGTTAAGGCATCATGATTCTTCTTTGGGGCGCGGATAAAAACAATTTGGATCAGACCGCCAGTATCCTTTTGGTGTTCAAAGTTGTACGAATTACTCATATGAATAGATATGATTTGATATTATAAAAATAACAAGGGGATCAATAGTATATCATTGTTACATAATCATTCACTAAGTCGGTTTTAGAAATGGTTAATGATTTAATTTGGTATAATATTTTATGATGGTCCCAACCGAAGTAGGATCCATTTTCAATATTCGACTACGACATGACAGTTATTATGGTAAATAATCGGATCATTTCAAAATATATGGATGTAAAGTTGCTTTTTTTATTTGATTTCATAAAGTACCATAAATTCTATTCAACCTTGAATCATATCCCCATGGATGTATTTAGGCAAAGATAAGACATTCAGAAATTGGCTAGAGTTTTACTTTGCTTTATTATTTACCATATATGATACATATGATCTGATGCATTTCGTAGTTTTGAGTTATTAATTTTTCCAATTATGGGGAGTACTTTTCGCAGTACAATGGACACTCATTTTGTCCATTATTTGACATAAAAAACAAATGTGGAATTAGGCTTTAGTTGATCAATGGTAATTATTGTCTTATCCTGTTCGTCATAAACTACATCTTCTTTTACTGACTGTAATACCTTGTCCACTTTAAAAGAGATTTCTTTAATCAACTCATCACCTGATTTTATAGTTATCTTTTGACCTGTAATTGCAATATTAATTTTTTTTATCTTTCTTATTCGTTGATGTAAATCGAAAAAGGTTGTCTTCCATGAAAAGGGAATTTTACTGAGCAGATGTAAAATTTGATTCCACTGTTCAAACAAGTTCTTTCTAGTAATAGAATCATAATTCCAATCATAAAAATAATGATGATAGTGGTTTAGAATACCTATAGGTGTTCTTTGAATCATGGAATAAGAGATGGTGTTGGATATCCATGTTACAAAAGTCTGTGAAGATCCCTTCTCATTTTCTGCATTTTTATTGGAATTTGATATAGGATTTATTTTTAGCCTTCTTGGGATATATAACATAATTCCATGATTATGCTTGTTACTATAGTAGTCGATATTAGACATGATAAAGGGAATAATAAATCCCATATTGGCAAATTTTTTTAAAAGTTTACTTGCAAAATATTTTTTAAAATAATTGGGAACATATGGTGATCTAAAAAATCTATGGTAGTTTGATTGCCCATAGATAGGAATCATGTCAAGACTTGATAGGAAATTTAGATTGTGTGTAGAAAAGTCATCAAATGGAGGAACAAACAAAACTGGATTAATATCAAGGGATTTTTTTAATATATCCCTTCCAATATTTACATAGGATTCAAAATCTATCTGGATGTTCTTTCCATTGTGATCAGTATCTAATGACCTGTAATAATGATTAAATGTATCTTTTATAGTTTTGTTTATATCTTCACTCTTTCCGTCAATCTGCCGACTAAATTCTCCTCGACCATCAATTAAATCATGAGTTACACCATGTTGAATGATTTCAATCTTATTGTGTCTTATCTTTTCTTTCAAAAATGTGCATAATTCTTCATTGTTTTCAATGGAATGATGCTCTGGAAAGTTTCTGAAATTAGGTGGGACACAAACATCATTAATTGTCTTTTGATAAGGTATCACAGATAGACTTACTTTGAATTGATTATTCCATGCGTTCGAATATATTGATTCGAGCATATTGGCTTTCGTAAAAAAATTAGTATCATCATCTCGGATTAAAATTGGAATTCTACCGTAGGGTCCTAATAGTGGGGTAATCGTCATCTATTACTAAAGATATCATTAATGCTTTTAAATCGTATATTATCATCATAATCTAATGGACTGCGCTTATATCAGATAGTCATATCATATCATCAGTTTTTAAATGAGGGCTATCCATTTTTACATCTTACAAATTGCTGAGATAAATTACGAATGAAAAGTTAAGGAATGGTAATAAATTAACTTGTCTAGCATGCGAATTTATATTAAGGAATTTTTAGAAAAAAGAATTCTAATCATATAAAGAGAATCGATTTCACTAAATCAGTAAGGTATGATGATAAGGAAGATGTTTATTATGTGAAATAAGTTACTACAGAAGAGAATTATAAAACTAATAAATTAAAAGATTATATTAAGAAGAAGTGGAGACCTCCATTCGCTTGTTTTCCTAGCATTGAGAATGATGAAAATATTTTATCTGCTTATACTTACAACCTTAAAATTTTATAAAGTAGATATCTTTCTTTGTTACTCGTGTTAATAATTTAATCGTTGTTTATAAGATTAAAGTATTGTGATATCTATTATACAGATGCTATTGTATTATATAATCCTTCAACCACGGATCATAATTAAAGCAATTGTTCAAAACATTGGGGATATGATGCAATTCAATGTTATATACGATTTATCTATAAGAAAATTATTGAATCGATATTACTTGATTTACATCATCAATTGTAACCTTTCAATGCGAAATAACAGTGTCAGAAAAATATTTTGTCAAATACCAGTATTATTGTTAATACTTGCAATATTAGTTCCGATGGTCACTGCACCGGTTTCCTCCACTATACTTTTTCTCCTAATGCACTCGTAAATCCATTTGCTTGCAGAAGAAGAGAGTGATTCAGCAGGGAGATTCCAGGGTGGAGATTCCAGTGGTGAGATTCCAGTGGTGGAGATTCCAGTGATCAACCATCAATCTACTTCATCAACCACTACTACTGACCCAGCCTAGCATCATCAACCACTACTACTGACCCAGCCTTAGCATCATCAACCACTACTACTGACCCAGCTCTAGCATCATCAACCACTACTACTGACCCAGCCTTAGCATCATCAACCACTACTACTAACCACTACTACTGACCCAGCCTTAGGACAGAAGCTATTAGATATGTCAGTCACCAATGAAAATACTCTACCTTCTCGAGTTGAAGATACTGAAGGACAAGATCGAGATTGTGGTGACATCTCAAATAGGAATATCAAAGTTTCATCAAATGATCCGAACGGGTTTGATGGTGATAATGATGGTATAGGCTGTGAAAGCGATGATGATAATTCAAATGAAAATTCGGGTACTTCTCCAATCGGTGTTATGGGCGAAAGTCCAGACAACGATTGTCTATTTGATCCTTCTTTACCCAAGTGTGCCCCAGATGAATCTGGTGACTGCCCTGAAGGCTTTAATATGAATGAGGATGAACAATGTTTCCCCAAACATAATGGATGTCCTGATGGATATCATAGCGTAGACGATGATGAAACCGGAAGGTGTATTTCAGATTCAAAAGGATGTCCGGAGGGAATGATATTTAGATCTGATGGAAAAACATGTGGTTATAAAGAGCAATTATGTCAAGAAAACTCTGATCTTGAAGGCTGCACTCAAACGCCAGAGACATGTGATCCTTCATATCAAGACCATTGTATCAAACCCAGTGATACAGATTTGGATTGTAACTGGGATGGAAAAGTCCAAGATGATGAGATCCCTGATAAGGACTTTCCAGTAGGTAAATCCGATCCACACGGATTTGACGGAGATAACGACGGTATTGGTTGTGAAACCAATGGTGAAAGGGGAAACGGAAATAATAATGGCAACAACGATAACGATGACAATGATAATGGCAATGGTAATAATGATGATGACCATAGTAACAACAACATTATAGTACCATCAAATTCATGTGAAGATATTACTGACACTGTGGACCTATCATCTGAACAAATAGATCCAGAAGAAGTAAGAATAATAGCATTCTTTGATAACTGTGATTTAGATTCTGCATCGTTGCAGTTGAATCTTATTCAAAATGATGATCTGAAACTAGTTGCAGCCAATTTGGATGATGGTCTATCTGACGCAGTTGAAGTAGAAATGAATCAAGTCGAACAATCGAAGTCAAATTCAAACATTTTGTATGAAGCCACAATTACTGACAATCAAGATGGCCGTGATTTAGATACTGGCGAAACAAAAACTCTAAACAATGTCAATGGAATAGTATTGTGGAATAACGACGAAGATGAACCAATAGAATTTGCCGACAACAATTTTGTTGAAGCAAACATTAATTTCTTTAACTAAGAAACATCTAGTCACTCCTGGAATTAGTTCTTAACCCTAATTTTTTGTTAGTATAAAGTAGGACTACCATTGATAAAAAATGAATCCTGATACCTATGTTAAAACAAATTATCCTTATAATTTTGAGTTTGATGATTTTTGTAATTTAGATTCTATTCAACCTTGAATCGTATCTCCATTGGCTACCAGTATATATTGAAGATACTATGAAAGATATCTTAAAGCATCTGAGCGGATCGATATTATTTATTATTTGTTAAAAATTCGCGGATTATATCAAATACCATTGAAGGTTTCTCAGAAAACGGTGCATGTCCTGCATCTTCTATGATCAAGTAGGACTACCATTGATAAAAAATGAATCCTGATACCTATGTTAAAACAAATTATCTTTATGATTTTGAGTTTGATTTTTTTTGTTCTTTCAGCTTAAACTTAGGACTAACCATATTTGATAATCATAAGATCAAAGAAAATTCAACTTATCAACACTAACTAAACATCAATTATTTTTCTTGACTATTGCCAAGAAGAACAATACTAATATACCCAGTGTCATTGCCGCTGTTATGATTGACATGAACTGCGTATCAAAAAACTCGATATTTTCTTCTAATGATTCTATTAGCAGTTGAATTCCAAAAAGAGCAAAGGCTGCAGCTGCAAATAGTATTTTATTTAGTCTGGTTTTGATGTATGCAGAAATTGATAGCCCAAGTAACAATAGTGAAAAAATCCCTGTAATAGCGAGGATTACAGTTTCCGTACTTTCAAATATATCTAATTCTAGTAACAATCCTGAATGAAAAAATAGCAATGGTAATGTCATATCAAAAATCATATACATATCTACGTTTTGTCCTCCTCGCTCTCCACCTTATGCTCTTCATTGGATAAGGATAAGAATATCTCAATCAACCTATTACTCCATTTGTTCCAAATAGTAGGATAGTAATTTCGCATTAAAGTTGTTACATACGTAGAAGTCTTAATATCAAATATCCGATATCGTTTGAAATGACCATCTCTTATTTCTTCAATTAATTTTATGGCTCTCAATCGTTTTAGGTGCCAATTAGCAGAGGCTCCCGAAATTCCCACATTCTTTACAATATCTGTTTGAGTGGGGTTTTGTTTTTCTACTATGGTCATAAGTATCTCTCTTGCAGTCTCTTGACTTAATACTTGAAGTATCTCTTTTTCATTTTCGTGAAAAATTCCAACAGGAAAATAGTGTTTATGAAGACCATTTCTAGTGGATGTAATTCTACCACTTTTTTCCAGTCTATCTAGATGATACTGAGCTGTCCCCATCGAAATATTCATGTCTTCTTTTATCATACGCAAATGGCTGCCAGGATTAAGCTTTATAATTTGAAGTATCATGTTAGCAGTACCTTCAAGTTCATCTCCACCCACAAGCTACCAAACCACCTTGATTGCTCCTGTTATCCAAGTGACTGAATCCGACAAATTCCAACTTTATGTTCATTTCATGCTTTGAGTATAAAATTATTTGTGGTACAAACGTCTAATTCAGCTACGTTAGACACTCAGAATTACTAAACTGTATTTAGTCACTTGTATCATATTTCTTATTAAGTCAATTTGATGCGATCAAATTAGATGAAAATACAATTATTTTTGTTACCAAGTAGCTTAATTTTGTTGATAATGGGAATACCAAGTGTATCAAGCATGGATACATTTGGACAGCACCCAATAGAATCTACAGAGAATAAAACTAATGGATGGAAGAAATCATTCAACCTTGATGAATGTAATTTTTCCTCAATAGGCTATAATGACTACATGATACTGATACCTGGATACCAACTTATCCTAGAAGGTAAAGAAAATATAACCGACGTCCAATTATCAATAACGGTTTTAAATGACACAAAAACTGTAAATGGAGTTGAAACAAGGATCGTAGAAGAGAAAAAAACTGAAGATGGCATATTGGATGAAATAGCTAAAAACTATTTTGTTATTTGCAAACCTAGTAACGATATATTCAATTTTGGCGAGGAAGTTGATTACTATGAGTATGGAAAAATAGTAAGTCATGAAGGAGCTTGGGAAGTTGGTGTCAATGGCTCTAATCCTGGTATAGTAATGCCTGGGAAAATCGAACTAAATTCAAAATACTATCAAGAAAATGGACCCGGTATAGCTGAAGATAGAGCTGAGATAATTAGTATGACTGAGACAGTAAATACACCTGCAGGTACATTCGATAAAGTGGTAAAATCCAAAGAAACAAATCCACTGGAGCCTAATTCCAAAGATTATAAATTCTATGTGAAAGGAATAGGTTTTATCAAGGAAGAATCATTCAAATTGATTGAATCACTCAATCCAGAAACACTAACACTTGTTAAATACATCGTACCTAATTGAAAAATAATGGTATGAACCAGACACGATTTTTTATATGCTAATAAATTTAGACATAGCTTATCTAAAAGGTCGACATTCATAATAAATGTAGAGATAATAACCGATTCTTTAGACCTTCAAATTATACTGTCATAGAAATATCAATATTTATTCTTTATGTTTCCCTGATGATAAGACACTATTATTGACACCTTTAGTGGTACCCTATATGTTATATTGTTAAGGAAATTCCAAAATATTTTGTGATTTGGTCTGTGCAGCAACTAACCACTTGTAGAATTTATAATTTATTAATATAATGACATATGATGGTTGTCTTGCCTATTGAAAACCAAATCAAATTTTTAGTCGGTTATTATAGGATCGGAATGTTCATGTAGATCTTGTCTTAATTGTTGAGATCCTTTTTATTAGTATTGAAAAGTATATCGTATTGGTTTCTAATGTTATTTCAGGTCCCTTTAAACTGAGAGAACAAAAAAAGGTAGGTGTATCATATAATATATTATTCCTTTTGAATAAACTGACCTAGAATTCAATTTATCAAGGAGTATCCTCTTTATCGTTCACGTCAATGTCTCCTTGTTCATCTGCATCTTCACCATGTCCTTCTTCTACTCCTTCCTCCTCTTCGGCGTCGTCATCTTCAACAGCCGCAGACCCTGTCAATATTTCCATTTGGTCATCGGCTAAGTCTAATTGTTGTTCTGCTTGTGTATTATTACCGCTGTCTAAGGCCTGGATGGCTCCATTAAGATAATTTTTGATTTGTTGTGGATCAGCAGTTTGATCAAGCGGGTGTTGTGATCCCTGTGTAGTGTTATTTTGAGCATTTGCATCCATACTAGTAGCAACAGTCAAAAATAGTGTTGCTAAAATTAGGGGTATTAGACCGAAACTAAAGATTAGTTTTGTTTTCATTGTAATCAGCTTTACATAATATAGATAATAAGTAAATTGATACAAGGACCTAACTGTGTTTACAGGTTTAGGATTGAAAATGTCCATTTACTTTGTCATTTGTACCATAAATGTTTTATAGCTAATAACCAAAACAAAGAACAGATGTAAAAACAGAAGAGTATTAAGATAACTCACTTGGTAATTTCTAATCTTCATGACTTCTTGTTTGCTTAATAATACCTAATACTTCATCTACATATTTGTTAATTCCCTTTCTTGATGGATTTATATCCATTTCCTTTAGTTCTCTCATTTCATTTTTGCTATCGTTTACTATGGGGAACACCTTTTTAAGTAAACTTTCATTTTTTAATGTCGTGCTACTGTCTAAAAGGAATCTGACTTGTAATATACTTTTGATCCCTTCTATATTTATTAGGACCCTTCATGTCCTATTACCAATGATTAATCCTAATTTCCAAGAAAGTTTTGTTGAGTCGATGAAATTAACAAGAAGGAGAAAGCAAGATCCTTAGAGGAATTATAGGAGAGGGAATGAATAGATGGACAATAACAAAAAGGAAATGAGAAAATTAAAGCTGCAAATACAAATGTCCATAGATGGTTGTCTCTCAGGACCGAACAATGAAATGGACTGGTTGGTCTGGAATTGGGATGAAAAACTCAAAGAATATGTAAACAAGTTACATCTGCCAGTCGATACCATTCTTCTGGGAAGAAAAATGACAAGTGACTTCATATCCTATTGGTTTGATGTTGTTAACAAACCTGACAACCCCGAATACTCTATCGCTAAAAAAATGATAGAAACACCAAAGATTGTTTTTACGAAAACATTAAACAAATCTGAGTGGCCAAATACTGAAATATCAACAGGCGATCTAAAAGAAGAAATTATAAAGTTAAAGAGTCAAGAAGGTGGCGATATCATAGTTTATGGTGGTGCTTCATTTGATTCTTCCTTGATTAAAGAAAACTTGATTGATGAATATTATTTGTTTATCAATCCTGTGGCAATTGGGAATGGAAAGACTATATTTAGGGACTTGAAAGAGATTCGTAAACTATCCCTTATTGAATCAATGGCATTTGACTCTGGAATAGTTTTGCTCCACTATGAAGTAAAGAGAAATTGAAGACATAATATCTAAATAAATAAATGTAAAAATCTTTGGTTTTTTTTATGTATTATTCCATTCCATTTCATAAACGATCTATGTAAGGGCACCTTTCCAGATCATTCCTAACACTCATATCTCTCCAAGATCTTATCCAAATCCTACCCTATTTCGTGTTATTAAATGCTGCGATTACGTTCAACCTTGAATCGTGTCTCCATTAGCTACCAGTATATATTGAAGATACTATGAAAGATATCTTACAACATCTAAGCAGATCGATATTATTTATTATTTGTTAAAAATTCGCGGATTATATCAAATACCATTGAAGGTTTCTCAGAAAACGGTGCATGTCCTGCATCTTCTATGATTCAAGTTTACTATTTTTAAATATCTCATTAAACCGTTTAGAATGTGTAACTGGGATTACCTTTATCAGCACCACCCCATATGATCAGGGCCGGTATATTTTCAATACTTTGTAATTCTGATAATTCAATATGCTTTTTTGTATATTTTCAAAAGCTGATTCAAATGCGTATTTTGCTCTCCTGTCAGGTTAATTCTTTTAATAAAGGCATCAACGATATTAGGATTGAGTAGTGTCGGATTTCCAAGCATTTGCTCGAATACACTTTTAACATTTTCATACGATGGATTTAATGCAGCATTCAGATATAGTTCAAGCATGGGTGTTGGCTCATTGAGCATTCCAGAGGAGTCTATGAGAACAAGTTTTTCTATCAGATATATCCTCCCAGTGAATCCTGGTTGTCGTCTTCTCTAATGAATTTGCTAAAAATACTCTATAGTGTATTCGGCTATATATACCAATGCAAAACTCCCAGTATATATCACTCCCAAATGACCTATTATTATCGTTTTGTGACTATCGTCATCGCAGCAATCATCATCTCTCCAAATTTGCTTACAAGAAATGACTTCTCTAATGAATTTGCTAAAATACTCTATAGTGTATTCTGGCGTTATTGGTTTATCACTACCACCAAAGCCTATGAGATCCACAGCTACTATTGGATAGAAATACCTGGATAAAGCATCAGGAATATCTCCCCATCTATCGGAGGATGAGCCTAGGCCATGGATAAATAAAATATTTTTCTTTTTCGAACCATTGTGTTTTTCCGATTTCAGATACCTTATATGGAAATCATTTAGAATTACTCTATTCTCTTTCACTTCTTCTACCTAATGGTATGTCAGGCTTTCTACTACTTTAAACATTTGAGAATTGGGATATAAATAGTAGTAAAGATATTACATAGGCAAATGATGCAAGGTTCTTGGAGCAAAAATATTTGGTGGAATCTGATTGGTTCTCCATTTAGAATGGTTGAAGCAAAATAAGTTATCATACATTGTGAAAGTTTTCTTATTAACTCTTGTTATGGCGATAGCCCAAAATGATGACCTTATAATCCAAAACGCTTACTTCTTTTTGGGTATAATTCATTCCCTCTTTGGATCGAGAATAAGGTACAGGGATTAAAACTACATACCGACTGATCCGCCCTCTTTTTTTCCACTGTTCCCCTTCATTACTGTAGTCTCCTCAATTACTATTTCTAAATATCGTCTAATTTCCTTATCATCTAACATTGTAGATGCTACTTGTGTTTTTTTTTCCAAAATTCCTGCATGTTGATGGATTAATTTTACAAGATTTCGTATAATCTCTGCATTCTCCTCTGCATTGCTTAAAGTATATAGCAGACTATACTCATTTACATATTTTCTGACTAAATGACGCAATTCTACATCTTGAGCCACTGACAACGCGACAGCGTATATTCCTATGGTAAAAAGAAAAGCTGCAAACACAATAAAAGCACGTTGGATTGCTCCAAAGGGTGGAAAAGAATTGTTTGTTATCCAGTTATTGGTCGTTGGAGAAATTAAAATGGTTGCTAATGCTGCTATAATTAAATAGTTAATAATAGGAGAATGGGAAATCTGTTGTCTAAGAGTTTTCGCTACTAAAATATATGCATAAGCTATTACAAAATCAGCTGCAACCCATCCTATGGTACCTATTATCCTAAAAATAAGAAACCTCGACTCCATATATACAAATTCACTTCCGGTTGACTTTAAAAATTGAGGACCAAATACACCAGTTAAAAAAAGTGTAGGGGGTAAAATTATAAGTATCCAAAATATTTTTTTCCCTATTCGATCCTTAAAGTGACGAAGGAAAAATGCAATAGCAACTGTTTCTGCGATAGCAATTGCAGTAACTTGAGGGACAAGAAACCCATAGAGGTGGATAATAAGTTCTATACTAGTCAAGTGTCTGCTTGCCATGGAATTACTAGCTGGGAAATCTGAATCTATCGTGGGCGGTCTTGAAACGACTAATTGTTTTATATCAAGCGTGATAGCAACTATGGTGCTGATACAAAGGAGCATCGATGATATACCAAAAGCTAATATCATGATATTATGTCGTTTTTTGACACTCAAACTGAACCATGATATGAATTTGTATGCGCGAAAACCAAAGAACAAGATGGATACTGTACTTATTAGGAGAAGTAGAATTAGCAGGTAAGTACTATATTGTGAAAATAACACCATTTCAACAATTATGATTCCAAAGATGACTAAGAGAGCATAAATAAAAATGGGAGTTGCCTTGTATAGCCTATTAAAAAACGAAGGAGCTTCGAAGTTTTTTCGCAATGCAACCATATAATCTCTAAGGGCGTACAAACATGCAAAAAATACAACTATGCTCATTATCACAAACAATATTACACCAAAAGGAGAAGTGAGAGGCTTCCCTAATACGTCAAAAAAGGTGCCAAAGATGACATCGGTCATTATTATTGCCCAAACGATAAACGTCATTAGGTACGTTTTTTTGTTAATTACGCTTGTAGTGACAATTAATGGCAATTTCACTCCGATATCACTTATATATATTGAGTTTTAACCTTTTCGGAAGTTTTAATAATTAAACTGTTGTCGTGATTATTGGAAATTTACTTTTATTCTTAAAATATCATTTGAAATCTTGTACTTATTTTAAATGATACTAAATTTACAATATATCTTCCTTATCTAATGGTTCTTGTTGAATCCTTTTTTGCACTAAAGCCCATTCATGATCTTTTTCCAATTCTTTTTTTACTCCTAGAAACACAAATTTCTAACCATTTACAGGTCTTTTCATAATCTTGATGTATTATACTTCAAACATTCTTGATATATTATCCATCTTGTTCAAACACAAACTTTCCTCCATATTTTTTTCAAGTAAATGTAATAATACTCGGTCATCCTCTTCCATTTTTCTATTTTGTTGTCTATTTGCGTCTATTTTTTCCTCTGTAACTAACACACCAGAAGAATGTCTTAAATCACAAAATCTGTATTAATAAAATTCGAAGGCGGTGTGTTACACTCTGCATCTTATTGACATACAATAAAATAAACGTAGTATTTTTGGAATATGCAATTAATTTTGATCAGGTCATTATTTCTTTAATCCGTATCGTGATCGTATATTATTTCCTGAATCAAAAGTAGTTAAATGAATAAGGGTTCTACCTTTTGTGCTAAAATTTAATACTCGATTCTATTCAACCTTGAACCGTATCCCTACAGATGTATCCACCAGAATATCAAAAAGTCCTTACTAAGTCTAACTTATTAATCACAATTATAATGTAAAAAACAAGGGGTCACATTAATCTCATAAATTTCGACAAAATCATAGTTTTATACTATTACTATGTGAGATATTCTAGGGGGCATTGTTTTATTGTCTAAGCGAATAACCCGTACAAACAACGATGATTTAATTAAGGTAATTACTGGGACTGAAGAAATCACAAATTTTGTATTGCAAGGTTATCAAAGAACAAAGAGGAAATTGGACAGTTGTTTGGATTTCATTGGTCCTTCTGTTGTAGACACCGATTATAGAGTTATGAAAGGTGCTTTGGAAATGATAAACAGAGGCATAAAAATTCGTCTTATTACTGATATTACAAAGGAAAACATTAACTATTGTAAGGATTTAAGTAAAGTTTCAGAAATTCATCACATAAGTGGTATAAAAGGAAATTTTGGGATATTAGATGAGAAAGAGTATATTATTCATCTTATTCATAAGGAGTCGGAAGCTCCCAGTCAGATTATATATAACAATGATAGTGCTTCCGCTAAAGCCCAACAATCCTTATTTAATATATTGTGGAAAAACGCAGTCCCAATAGAAGACCGAGTAAGAGAAATTGAATATGGTGTTCGTTTGGGCTTTATCGATACAATTAGAGAGCCAGAAGAAATAGAAAAAATTTATCTTAACATTATGACATCTGCCTCAAAGGAGTTACTTTTGTTGTTTCCAACTGTGAATGCGTTCTATCGCTTAGAAAGAAAGGACTTGATATCACTATTAGACAAGAATGCAGAAAAAGGAGTTCAGATTAGAATTCTAGCTCCAACAAATGATCCATTAAAAGAACTCTCAAGGAGTTACAATAGTAAATTTAGTCAGATAGAGATGAATACTATCACAGAACCATTAGAAATTAATTCCACGATTGTTGTATCTGATAATAAATTTTCTCTAGTTATGGAAACAAAAGACGACAGTAAATACAACTTTAATGAAGCAAATGGGCTTGCTATTTATTCAAATAGTGTATCTAGCGTTTGGACGCATACAACAATATTTGAGAATTTGTGGATGCGTTCTAACCTTTGTGCTTGATTTCTATTATGATTTCGAGGATCTTCAGGCAGTTGTCTATCGCGTCCATAGGATAATGTTCTTAAAACTAACGAGGCAATTATTAATGACCCATTGTTTGCTCTGCTAATGATGGGTCATAATATTGGTTTTTCAAATCTTATTTGAACGGTAATTCAGTGCGTAAAGAACTTAAGTTATGATCGATTGGATCCATAAATAGTGGATTATCTGACATACGACTGCTATTTTTCTCGTGATTTCATCTATCAATTATCAAGATTAAATTCAACCTTGAATCGTATCAACACGTCCAGATTGTTACTAAATATAATTTCAAATCCATCAGATATTAAGCACTAATATGAATAGTCTGGTCAAAGAACTCTGATATTAGATGTTATAGAACCATGTTGTCGTCATAACCTTATTTCAAGGATGAGAACTGTTACTATAATGGAAGAATATATAAGTATTCCTGTTATTACATCATTAACCTAACCTGATCCTTTCTAATTTCTTCATGGAAAAATTGTCCTTACTAGAAAGTAGGAGTAAGCCTTTTAGAAGTTAGATGAGTTGTAATTTATTATTGGGCAATAAATATGGTTACCAAAATGACGATATTATCTCATTAATCTGAATTATTCAAATGCCATTATGATGAATATTTGAATTTGCAATAGAATCCGTTTTTGCCGGAGTTATCCCATTTCATTCCGTAGTCATTATATGAATATTTACTAGATTTTGATATTACAAGATCCGACCCGGGTGCAGCCGAGAATGATGGGTTGGTCACTAACGCTTCTCTATTGGGATCCGCGCCTTCTGTTCCATGTATTTGAAGTTCCAATAAATCTTTGATTTGTAACCAACGACGTCTACCTTCCACGCCAAATTCAATTGGCACTGATTTTATTCCCAACATCTTTTCAATCAAGTTGGCAGCAGCAGCAAAAAAGCCTCCTGCTTGGCCTGAATATATTGTCATGAGACTATCGGTTTGTTCTTTTGTTGCCTTCTCGTCGATATATAGAGCTGCAGTCCATTTTGGACCTGTAAACATATTTCCTGGTGCATGGAATAACGCTACTACATTAATTCCATCAAGACTAACTTTATCATCAAATGTTCCCTTTTGTATATGCCATGCTACAGTCACATCACAATGACCTTCATCTGGGTCACCCTTAAATATACACGGACATATTGAGTCACAATTACAGCCTTCAAAGTAGTCGCCTTCCATCTTCCACTTTATATTTGTTGCTGTCATAAATAATAAAATATGTAGGTAGTATAAATAAACATCGATATTTGCCTTACACCACTAATATTTTTTGTATTATTATTGATTGTTTAATATTCCTGATTGTATTAGAATCCCTTACTACTCGGAACTCAATCAGCGATGATGAGGGCTGTTATTAATAAATGGTATAATTTATCTTAATAGATCTATATAAAAACGGTTGTCGCTGTGATATCTTATTACTTATTTCTTTCATTATCCAATCGTCATGATATTGCCATTTTGTAAGTATGTATGCATCTGCACTTTTAACCCCTTCAAAGGAACTTACCCTATCCAAAACAGAATCGACTGTAAATACATTTTCGCTAAATAGTACGAAAGTCAGCCTATCATCTGAATCAATTACACTAGGGCTGTATAAAATGTTCTCCTGAAATTCCGAGTACATGCGTTCAAGTACACTTCGACGATGAAATTTTGTGGTGATAATCGGTATAGCAAATTGAATATATCCTATCATCACAGATGGACTACACTGGATTGAGAAATCTAATATGTTTGCCTCCTTCATTCTAGTAAGGCGTCTAGTTGTGGTTTTTTCAGAAATAGCAACTTCCCTGGCTATGTCCGATATCTCTGTCCTCGCACCTGAGAACAATAAGCACTTTATTATTCTCAAATCCGTTTCACTTAAATTAATGGATTCAACGGGGCGTTCTAAAGTAGTGATACTTACAACAGTTGCAGGTTTTAAGCGATGATTTAATGATTGGACAAATAGATCGTCTAATGGTTTTTCGATGATTAGGGCAGTCACACACGTTCTTCCCATATGATGTACATGGTATGCAATGTCACCAAGCTGTTTTACACGCTCAATGACATCATCTTTATTTATTCCATTACTGGTTTTTACAAGTACAATAGCTACCTTATATCCAAAAACTGCAGGATTAACTCTAACTACAAATTTTTCGATGACTCCTTGATGTATCATCTTCTTGACTCGTGCCTTTACACTTTTTGATGTTAAGTCAACCTCTAGACCTATGCTGTTATAAGAAGATCTGCAGTTCCTAGCTAATGTGGAAAGAATAGTAAGATCAGTTTTATCAAGTACTATTGCCCTTTCGTCCACAGTCATATTTAATTATTGCAAAAGTGAGTTATAAAGTTGTCCAATGTTGGGAGTTTCACTTCCCCTAAAGATAAGTATCTGTATAGGTACTACTAGAGTATGAAAGAGTTTGAAACAACAAATAAGAAAGTTTTACAACAATTGTCTACAATTGAGAAACGAAGTGGAGAATCTCCAAATACTGCATCTAAAGGAACAATAACAGTTGAAGAAAAATATGGAACAATAAGGTTTGAACGACGACTTAAGCATCCAAAAGAAATAGTTTGGAAGGCAATAACAGATCAAAAAGAAATATTCAGATGGTTGCCAGATTACAAGGGAACATTCGATGGGTACAAAGGCGGTACGATTGATCTTTTGAATGTTGTATCTGGATCCCATGTTACAGGGAATATTCTGGTTTTTGATCTTCATCGCGTTTTTGAACATGAGTGGTTTATCGCTCCCAACCAAATGTTTCCTAAAGGAGAACCTGAATCCGTTATCCAATGGGAGCTCAAGCAGAATGGCGATTCGGACACACTTCTTATTGTGACTCACAACCACCTCACGAAATCTACAGCTTTAACTTTCGCCCCTGGTTGGCATGCATACCTCGATCGACTTGAAGCCATTCTAAACAATCAAGTACCACCCAATTGGGCACATCGGTTTGCCGAGGTAAAAGAATTGTATTCAACCTGAGGAGGCCATCGTATACTAAGTAGCCTACCTCAAAAAAACTCGGTAGATAGAGCATTTGCGATTGGTAAGATATTCTTATTGGTCTTAGGATCCCATTACCACAGGAAACCAATCAATAGAAAATTGAAAAAAATAATTGCATTGGATATATCTGAGCCAACGATGTTTGCCATAAGTTAAGTTAAATTTCTTGAGCGTAATAAGGTGTTTATAATATACAACATCTTACCTCATCAACAATAATAAACGTCTTTTACTACCATTAATTACACAAACTAGTATTTATTTCAAGAAAAATTAGTCAAATCAAATTTAAGCTTTGTCGACATATCAAAAGAGTCACCTTGAACGGAAGGAGGTATTAGAGTTTTGTGGGATCGATTTAATACGGATAGTGATGGGGATGTTCGTAATCATGATAGAACGGAGACTAAATCATTAAAAACATTTGATTGGATAAAAGCAGCAAAAATAATAAAAGAAAACAACATTCAAAATGCAAGCATAGGATTAACTAATACTTTAGATGTTACTATCTCCATATTACAAAATGGAAAACCAACAAAAATTACTAATAATATGTTTTTGTCCGGTGACTCTAATCCTGTCCTGATAAACAATGACAGTGGAGAAATAATGAATTGTTTTTTTAAGATCAATAAACAAGATGCGGAATATAACAATCTCCAAATTCCAAGTCAACGGAAGAAACATAGCGTGCCCGGATGGCCGAAAGTAGCCCTTGATATTATTAAAGAAGCATTTTATTATAAGAACATACCGGAAAACAAATTTTTACAAGTTTATGTGTTAAGCCCACTTTTCTGATTTTGGAAGATTCTAGAATGTGGTTGTTTTTGACAATTCTGAAATGATCTAATTATCCATAATTACCTTGACTGTTACCATACATTTAATGAATTCTAAGTCTGGCCAGCTGTTTGATTATTTAACCGTTATATAAATAGCGTTATTGATCAACATATTAGAACGCTATTGCCACTAGGAACTTAATCCCCGGCGCCCAGACTTACTCATGAATTATCCGGCGAAGCTAATACAACACGAATCCTTACGTATGAGAACTGCTATAGGATCCATGGTGATGGAACTAAGCATCAAGACTTGCTTATATATTGATGTCCACAGAACTAGCCAAGAAAGTCAAACAAATGAGAATAGAGTCGGGCGTTTGTCGAGGACAAATGTTGATCATTTTCAGACATAAAATCGGCAAAGGAGAGACTTTATACTATGTATCTTTATGGATGGATCTTATTATTTAACAGACTATTAAGGTCTCATCCACACATTTATCTAGAATGTTTACTTTAATAACAAACTGTTTCTATTAACAATTTTACCGTTGTTGATTATCATTTCAATACTTTTTGTGTTACTGATGTTCTCAACTGGATTTGATGAAAGCACTATTAGATCAGCCTCTTTTCCCTTCTCAATCGTTCCTGTATAATTTAATATTCCTAAGGCTTCTGCACCATTTTTGGTAGCTATCTGAATAATATTTGACGTAGGTATTCCTGCATTTGCAAGCAATTCCAGTTCATGATGAAGGCTTTTTCCTGGAGCAAGGTCAAAGTTTGGAATATCAGTGCCGGTCAAAAGCTTGACTCCACCATCGTACATTTTTTTTGTTAACTGCAAGACTTTGGGCCATATATGTTGACCGTTTGCTGGATCATCCTTTGCCATTGACTCATAAACGCTTAACGTAGGATCGACATATACATTATTTTTTACTAGGGACTCTATCATTTCATTTATTTCTTTACTGTTGACCTCAACTAGTTCTAACCAAAGGAAATGATCAAAAGGACCATCGCCGTATTTTAGAAAAGTTTCCCTATTCTGAGATGACAGTAAGTATGGGCTTACTGGTACACCATGAGTAAGGAAATCAATTTTGTCATTAGCTGCCTCTGTCCAACTTGTCAAATATAGATGGCCAATTACTTTGAGCCCTAGAGAGTGAGCTTTATCTATTGCCTCCTTCACTAAATCAGGTGTCAGACCAACATACAATTTGATAAAATCAACTCCCGCTTTTGCCTGATTATTAATCTCTTCATCAACTTCTGATACTGAATTAACTTTCTTTTCTACAAAAGGTATTGAAATATTAGGTATATTTAATAATCTTCCAGCAGTAAATATTTGAGGGCCTGTTACTTTTTCAGAGGACACATTATTTTTCAAACTCACAGATAACTCGGTAGGGCCACCAGGATTTCTGATGGTTGTAATTCCAAAAGCCAAAAGCCTCTGCAGTGCCTCATCTGAGTATGTTTGGTTGAAGGAGTTTTTCATAACCCCAGCTACATGTGCATGCATATCGAACAAGCCTGGGATAATGTATTTACCTGAAAGGTCGATTAGAACCGAATTCGTATAATTTTTATAAAAATAATATTTGTCAGGACTTTCTTTATAAATTACATCTATGATCTTATTTTCACTTGTGATTATTGTGGAGTTAGATCTTACGTTAGAGTCACCATCTATAATATTAGTATTGTATAGAATCAATAGGTTATGTGAGTAGTTTGTATCATTTTGTGTGGATTTTGCTTTATTTGACTGTAGAGGTGGTAGTTCTAGCAAGGATTCTCCTAGTAAATTATCTGAATTGGAGGAACTGATTCTTTCTGCTTTCACAAAAGTAAAAACATCAAGAATATTATGGCCAATGGAAAAAATTAATATGATTGTAATTGAGTATGTTAATATCTTTTTATCGAGACTTGTAACAAATTTTGACATCAACAATAAATTAACACTCCGATTATAGTGATTGATTTCTAGTTATTATGATGCCTTGCTTTTAACTTTTCTATTTTAGTCAATGTTGTAGAACCTACTATCATTAGTATCCTAACCCCCACGCGCTCAAACTAACTTTCATTAATATTCAGGAAATATCGATATTAAAGCTGATCTGCTTGTATGTAGTTTAGTGACTAATATGCTGCTATTTGGCAAACAAGGTTTTGTAAGTCATTTCTGTCAACTGATAATCGCGGTGGTATTATTTGGTTAATGGGTTGAAATATTCTTGATGATGACTCACCATATGGGGTAAATAATTAGGCTTTATGGCATGAAAACCCATTTTTGAAAAGAATTATTTAAATATTTGTCAATTAAATTCTTGATAGTGGAGAGAATCATTCTAAGGCTAAAATCTTGGTAGTGTTGTTTATTGTGTCAGTCTTTTTTTCAGGGAGTAGTCTTTCTCAAACTTGGAACATTCATGTGTCAGCCCAAAATCAAAAGAGAACAACCTGCAAACATCAGCTTTGAATCAATCTGAAGTAAACGATCTTTCAAAGGTAATTTTGGATAAATACAAACCAAGAGTTTTGGAACACTTGTTTAATAACAAGACAATTGCTAGTAATATTTCTTCTAATTCCTCTATACCTGTTTCAATTGTAGTAGGGGTTATCACTCCAAACGGTACTCAAGTATCTGCATATGGTAATATATCTAAATCTAATCCTACACCAGTTGATGGAAATACGATATTTGACATAGGTTCAGTCACAAAGACATTCGTTGCTACTGTTTTGGCCGATTTAGTCAATCAGGGTGTAGTGAAATTAAGCGATCCTTGGAAATGTATCTTCCCTCCAATGTAACTGTTCCCACATATAATGGATACAAGATCACATTAGGCGATCTGGCTACACACTTCTGGATTACCATATTGGCCCGAAGGTGGATATGGAATAAATACTATACAACTCAACAAGTATATGAATTTCTATCTAATTCAACATTTGAAGATGAACCAGGAACAGTAGCCAAGTATTCTAATATCGGAATGGGAATGGTTGGACAGGCCATGTCATTAAAGATGGGAGTTCCACTAATTCAACTCATAGAAGACAGAATATTGAATGTGTTAGGAATGAATAGCACTGGATTTGCAATGAATAAAACTGGCATATTGATACCTCAAGATATTAAATCAAGATTTGCAGCAGGTCATATGGTTGGAAATGAAAGCAAGCTGGTGTTCTTACCCCAAGAAGTTCAAGCTGCAGGTGCGATGTACTCTACAGCCAATGATCTATTAAAATATGTTTCAGCTAACCTAGGATTAATAGATACAAAGATCAATTCGGCTATGGATGAAACTCATTCAATTAGATATCCATTCTATGAGCTACAAGTACCATTTCCAGATCCATCAGGAAATGAATCAACGCCATATGCATACGAAGGACTATCATGGTTTAGTACAACTAATTTAGGCACTCAGGTAGTATGGCATAATGGTGGTATTGATGGTTATAGTTCATTTGTTGGATTTAATCCAGATAAACAAATAGGCTTGGTAATACTCTGTAGTTGTTTCTTCACAGACGTGCCCCCCATTGAAATGCTAAAAATTGCTGTACCTTTCCTTCTTTACTATCCTGACCATTAAAGTTCATTTTTTATCTTTTTTCATGATTCTCATTGTGTAACTTTTAATAGTTTACTTAAAAATTGGTTTTACTTAGAATGTTTATGTTAGAATCCCATTACCACTGGGAACTTAATCCCAACGCACCCAAATTGTTACTAAATGTAGTAAATTATCAGATATTAAGCACTAAAAAGCTTAATCGGATCAAAGAATTTGTTGTGCTATTCAACGTTATAGGACTCTAGTTTGATATTTCATTAGCTAATTCTAAAACTGCTAGAATATTAGAGTATTGCACCTAGTTAGCAATCCCAATATATTTTGTCTATATAATGACTGGTATGAATAAAACAAATATTCACAACAAAAACCAAAACAAAAAACTCATTGTAGCATCAATCGCAATAGTGGTCGCACTAGCTCTTTTCGCAAGTCCCATTGTAGCGATGGATGACGCCTTCGCAACCAAAAAGAAAAAAGGCAATCATGCTGAACAGTCAATATCTCAATCACAAGCCTCAGTTCAAAATGCCTTGTGTGCTTCTGGTGGAACTACATTTCTATCATGTAATAATGTAAACTTCCAAAACCAAAAGAACAGTGGAAACAATGCATTAGCACAGGATGATGATGACGATAACGGTGGAAACTCTGCAGACCAAAGCATCAGTCAATCTCAATCCTCTGACCAAAACAGCCAGGTAGTATCTGGTGGAGACACAATAGGCTCTGGTAACAACATCAACGTTCAAAACCAAGAAAACTCTGGTAGCAACGCAGCAGCTCAAAGCTAAGTCTAAAACACCCTATCTTTTTTTAGTTTATACTTCTAATTTAATCAAAGATTAATTCAAGCATAATTAATTATTTCGATTAGAGTTAGAGTGATTAATTCTGTATCACTAGGATTTGGATCTGTATTATTTATGGCGTGTTATTTAGATTTTATGGGACTTCGCATCAGAATCTCATATATATCAGGTAGTAAATAATGCGACATACTTTTATTGGTCGGATTCGATCTAGTTAAGCTTAGTGTGAGATAATATGAATTCTTATTATGATGATGATGTAGATGCCGGATACGTCAAATTCACAGATAATAAAATAGTAAAAACCGAACCTATAAGCAAAAATATCTATGTTGATTTGGATAAAAACGACAAGCCAGTAGGGGTAGAGGTATTAGGCATTAAAAATGATGACAAACACGATGTTGTGGGTAGACAGATAGAGAATAGTTTATCTAATTTAGAATCTGACAGATTCAAAGAATTTGCTATCGATGAATATATTATAGAATTAAAGAATAAATTTGGAAAGTTTTAGTAAAACAGGATGGAGATAATTTGCCTATTGATTGTCCCTCCAGATTATTACATGTTATTTTGATATACGAAGAAGGAACGCCTTTAAAACCTGTTTTTATAGGTATATCTAACCAATAAATAAAAAGTTGGATGAACAAAAGAACTAATCTTTTAAGTCTCGTCAAACACACTGCTAATTTTGACATATAAGAAAAATATCGTGGTATTAGAACTCTAATATCGGAGGGAACCTAATCCTCACGGATGAGGCCAGTTAATGTCAATTCAATTTAAGGTGTTGGATAATAAACCTGGGTTAAAATTCGAACTAGTTGAGGTAATTTGTTATGAATTTGATCATAAATACTATTGATTAAACGGTTAGGTTAGTAGTCTATAGAACTAAAATAAAAAAAGAAAAAGATTATTTGCTAAAATTCTGATCCACAAATTATGAATTCCATTAAATCCTCTCTTTCATGATGGTTGGACTCCTATCGTAAGCTCTTCCTTATTTCACATTAACAGCCCTTATTCTTTTCATTTCCAAAATGATAGGTATATTGAGATTAAAATAGAAAATACTGACTCTACTATAATATATCATCATAGAATAATGAAATATCAAAAAAATAATTAATAGTGATTTCTCATTAATTGGGTATAAACTTGGAAGTATATCAGATTTGAATGAATTTATTACGTTAGGCATTTTTTTATTGGTTTACTTCCTGATGATTGCCAGGATAAGACTAAACAATCTTCCATTCTGGATAATAATGTCAATTGGATCTATTCTTGTTTTAGGATTTGGAATAATTCCTATAGAATCCGCTTTAGAATCGATTAATTTTCAAGTCATAATATTTCTTTTTGGAATGTTTAGCATTACTTCTGCTCTCGAAAGATCTGGTGTACTTAACTACGTAGTTGGAACAGTCTTACTTAGAATCAAAAAGGCAGATCATATTATTCTAGTAATTGTATTTTTGTCAGGCTTTTTGGCAGCTTTCGTGGTAAACGATACGGCAGCCATTCTTTTAATTCCCTTTGCTGTATCCATTTCTAACCAATTAAAAATTAAACCATCAATAGTGTTGATTTCTATCGCTATTGGGATAAATATTGGCAGTACGATGACACCCATTGGAAGTCCTCAAAATCTAATTATCGCTAGTCAAAGCGGTATGGATTTACCTTTTATGACATTTCTTTCAATATTGGGACCTCCTACAATCATAAATCTATTTTTAAGTGGTTTAGTTTTGCATCATTATTATAAGAAAACTTTGATTACAAAATCTCCTTTAGAAGAGCATTATGTCAAAAATGATACTAAGGATTTAAGTAGTGAAAATCAAGGTAACTATGAGGTTTCAAATAAGATAAAACCAATCCAATTTTCATTTGCCAATAGATTTGCTAAAATTTCTGTATTGGTTTTCTTATCTACTATTGGAGCTATGATATTATCAGAGGTAACACATCTCTTGTTTGGGGTTCATGTTGATATCGGCATAATATCGCTCATTGGTGCAGCTATATTATACATTTTATGTAAAGAAAGAATTTCTATATTGAAAGATGTAAATTATTCTGTCTTGATCTTTTTTGTCGGTATGTTCATTTTCACGTCTGCATTATGGACATCAGGACTAATTCCTAGCATAATGAATTATTTTCCCCCACTTACCCTAAATAATACTCATAATGAAACTGATAACATGCTTCGTAATAACGCAATTATTTCTGTGGAAAGCATAACTATGAGTCAAATACTTAGCAATGTACTTTCGTCGTCATCTACAATCATTTCATGATTGAACATGGCTGATAAGGATGACGTATCTGTAGCTAATGTTAGCTTCAGCAAATACTATCGCTGGTAATCTTACCATATTTGGAGCTGCAAGTAATATCATCATAATGCAAACTGCTGAATCTAGAGGAATAAAAGTGTTCTCCTTTGTAGAATTCTTCAAAATAGGGTCGATAATAACGGTGCTAAATATTACTGTATATTATTTATTTTTGGCTTTTTATATTCTTTATGGGGTTTAGAAAATTGTAATATTCTTTGACTCCCTTGAAAACAAGAAATCTCATAGAGAAATGATACTGTGATAGAAAATCGTCTCTCAGTGCTGGTTGAACTCTACTACCACAGGGAACCTGATCTTAGTGGATGTATTCAATCGGAAATAAATTACTCAATGATATGTGAGGGTTGTATTGCTTCCTTTTAACTATCTAAAGCTTATGAATTCAATCTATTTTGTAATATCGACCTATTAGCCTTTAGAAAACCAAAAAAACAAAATGCAACAATGTGTATAGATAAAATTAAGGAACTTTATGCAATATAATATACTTTTGATCCCTTGTATACTTATTAGGTATATGCATGTTCTATTTCTTATAACTAATCTTTATTTGCGAGAATGTTTTTTTGAATTAATTGAAATTATCAGAAGAGAATATAGGATCATCTACATGAAAATAGGAGGGATACATACATGAATAACCGCAAAAATAATGAAATGAGAAAATTAAAACTACAGGTCGAAATTTCTGTTGATGGTTGTATAGCGGGCCCCCACAATGAAATGGACTGGTTAATTTGCGATAATGAATGTATGAAATATATTGATGATTTAGCAGAATCAGTTGATACCATTATCATGGGACGAAAAATGGTCGATGAATTTATTTCGCATTGGTCTGATAGGTCGAACAAATCTGATGATCCTTGGAATGCATTCGCTAAAAAAATGATCGATATTCCAAAGATTGTTTTTACAAAAACATTAAACAAATCTGAGTGGCCAAATACTGAAATAGCAAAAGGCGATCTAGAAGACGAAATTAACAAGCTAAAAAGCCATGATGGGAAGGACATACTCGTTTATGGTGGTGCCTTATTCGATTCTTCCTTGATTAAGAAAAAACTAATTGATGAATTTTATCTATTAGTTGTCCCTATTGTTTTTGGAAACGGAAAGACTATTTTCAGAGACTTGAAAGAGATTCAAAAACTTAAATTGATAGAGTCAAAAATGTTTGACTGCGGTCTGGTATTGCTTCATTATGAGGTAAAGAAAAACTAAAAGCAAGATGCACAAATAGATGAATGGAAAAGTCAGTTGGCCATTTTTTTATATTATTACATTTACTACATGGTAACATTAAGATATCCTGACGGATAACCTTCTAATATGGTCATCCTTCTATAGCCCTAATTACTTATTATCATTCTTTCATATTGTTAGATTGTTAGATGCTGTGATTCTATTCTACCTTAACTATGTCATTATGGATGGAAATTGTTACTATATATCCTTCAATTCATAATCAAAATGCACTGGAAAAGCATGTCTGACTAATATTCGTAAAATAAGTTCTTTTAAACTTCATATTATTAATTTGATTGATAGCCAATCAGACGATATTAGTATTGGTAACTTGTGAATAACGTTTAATAAAGATAATCATTCCTATAATTGCACAAAGAGACAAGGATATGCTATAAGTTACAGCCATATTAATATCATAATTATCCCAGATAAATCCAAAATGTAATATTACTAGCAAAAAACAAACTCCAATCACAAGACTGTATAATCCATAGTTCGATTTCTCTTAATTCCGTTACATATTTTGGTATAATTGCTCTCTGAACAGTTTCAGAAATTCCGACAGAGACCAAAATTATTACAGCCAACAAATATGCAAAGAGATATTATTAATCGATACTATCATAAATATTGTAGATATAGCAAAAATACCATAACTCATCAGAAGAACCTTTTTTCTTTTCCTATCTTATCTACCAGGATACCTGCTGGAATCCCTATTATTGTATGAACTATGTTGATTATTGCATAAAACTATCGGAATAAAACTTTGATCAATTCCGAATCTGTTGCTATTAAAAGGACAAATGAATAATTAAATGCACCTAAACTAAATATACCTGTAATGATTGTAAGTATGACAAACGTCTTGTTCTCTTTTACTAAACTCTGTATATTTCCAACAATGGTTGTTGTTGATGCAAGTTTTTTAATTGCTACTTCTTTTACAAAGAAAATGAGTATCATAACTGCTATGGCTCCAGGTATAAAGACAAAAGAAAAACAGCCTGAATGTCCATAGTTTGCAATATTACAAGTAATCAAGGTCCAACTATTGCACCCTGATTGATCAATGGTTCTATGAATTCAAAGGCTTTTCAGAAACCGATTCTGAAACCGAATCTGCAATTAAAGCATCACGTGGAGCAGTCCTTACCTTTACCTACTCTGTCTACGGCCTAATAATAAAAGCATCAAACCAACTGCTGGCTATGGCAAAAAAGGGGTTTTACTTTATGGTAGATAATCCGTATCAATCAATACAAAAATTTTTCTTTTTCTAAATTTGTCAGACAAAGTACCTGCAATCATCCTAAATACATAACTTGTGAGTTCAGATGAACCCTCTATCACACCAAAATATTTCTAGAAGCCCCTAGATTATTGACTATGAATGTTGGTAGAACTCCTAAAATTGTCTCTGTAGAAAAATCTGTAAAGAAAACTGACTAGACCTAAATACAAAACATTACGAATCCCTCTAGGCTTATCCCCCATAGATTTATCTCTCTAAAAGTTAATTTTCGCTTCTGTAATTTACTAGTTACTTTTCATGGTTCTTAGATAGCACATATAAGATTGTTAGTCTAATCAATT
>JARFXS010000135.1 GCA_029194465.1 Candidatus Nitrosocosmicus sp. | reverse complement strand
TCCTTCTTGTACAATATTCGAATTGGTTATCTTTGAATTACAATTACAACGAGAATTTGAGTATAAAAAGATATTGAAAATTTCTCATAAGATAATCAAAAATTTAGATTAGATATTTTTTAATTTCTTCCAGTAGTACTATTAGATCATTTGACATATCATTTAAATCGGCTCTTGTGATAATTAAGAAAAATGATCATTGGATGATAATGATTTAACGCTAAATCAAGGTATTAAGAAAATGGATTTGAGGTATAATAGTTTAAAATTCTATCATAGTAATAATCAATAATTGATTCTTTCAGAATTAGACTGATATACTATTACCAAATGAAATAGATAAATTATTTTCATCATATTAATACGTATTAGATATCCAGAATTTGACGGATAAATCTATCAGATTCATCTAGGATACAGCATGTAGAAGGCGAGAACATTTAGATATATTTTTGAATATAGTATCACCTCCAAGAGAAAATATGTTTATATCATCATTGTAGGACCGAATGCTGCAATGATCATTGATTTAACAAACCCAGTAAATCGGTAGTCCGAAAGATTATGGCATATTAATTATCAGATTATTTGAATGGTTGGATCAAAAAATTAAGAATTGTTCATTGCAATAGAAAGATAGAGCAATCCAATTCTAGGGTATTGTATTCGAATATCTTACATCAGAATAGCCATATATTCTTCCATGCTTAGCCCTAGGTTGGCTGTGAATAACATTTAAACAATCCATATTAAATAATTGACTGGCTATTCAAAATGCACATTCTATAGTACAATTAGGTCGAAAACTTTGGATAGGGTAAAATCTTTATTGTATTTTTGCACCAATTGTAAAGCGTATTTGCCTGGTACAACTCCATCGAGAGGATCAATTCTAAAAGTTACTTTGGAAGGATCTGTAGTATCAGAATTCAAGATGAAAGTAGGACCAATACAGCTTGAAAGATGATCAAATTTCCATCTCTAGATATTCCAGATGTAACACCCATGATCACATTACATTCTGAGATGGACAAGTATTAGAGTAATAGTTGTTTAACGTAAGATTATTATTGGATGTCTCAAAAATATTAGGCAAATTTGATGTTAATCGATAGTTTAATAGAATAGTTTGTATATAAACATCAATTGTTTCCCCATTTTATTTTTACTATCTAAATGAACGTTATCCTTATAGTCATAAGGAAATGGATAATAAATTCAATTCATCACACGGAACTGTGTCTAAATTGTTTTTGGTCCATTTCGTAAACCAAATGGATCCACTATAATTGATGGTAAATCTTAGAGGATTTGAGGAATTAACCCACATAGGATTATGAGTTTGCAGTAGCATTAAAAGTATCTGCAACAGAAGCTATCATAGAACTATTAATTAGAATACACTGATCCTTAGTATTTTCCGAAGCCAATACCAAAGAATCATCATAAACTACGGGTTTTTCATACAAAATGATAAATACAAATAGTCCGGTAATTATAAAAACTGATAAAATTGATAATTTCTGACATTAAATCGTTTTACTTATCTTCATAATGGATCTTTTTTAATTCAATATCAACTAATATTCATCTTAGTGCAAACATAGAAATTCTTACTCATGAATAATATGTAGCCCAAAAAAGATGGCAGGTGCCTCATTCAAAATCATTTGTCCGCCCTAAAGGAGATATAATAATAATTAGGACTATTTTTGCTTGTCCAATCCCTCTATCAGATTTTTACCTTCCAAGTCTGTATGATTTTGGTCGCCTTGGACGATCTTAATTAGATTAGGATGATTGGACGAATAGATTACGAAAGTCGGAGTTCCAATTAAATTCAATTGATTTGCCAAATAGTTACCATCATTTACCGTACCAGAATACTTTTCAGTATCGAGACACTCCTTAAATTGATCTATATTGGGTATCCCTATTTCAGTGACATAGTCAATGAGATGAGACTTATTGATAACCCCATTAGTTCGGTTGTCGAAGCTTCTAAATGTCTTGTCATGATACTGCCAATATCTGTCTTGTTCACCTGCACAGTAGCTTGCTTCTGCCGCCAGTGTAGATAAATTCCCACTCTTTCGATCATTAACGGTAAAATCTTTAAAGGTAAATTTCGCTATACCTGAATTAGTATAATTCGCAATCAATAGATCCTTTTGAAATTTATTAAACTCTGAACAATGCTCACACTGATAGTCACCAAATTCAATTACGGTAACATTAGCCAAAGGATTACCGACTATAGGTACAAGTGAATTTGTTCGTGTAAGATTAAGTATAAATTCCTCAGTATTTTTGATAGCGCTGTCATTGTCAGTATTGGTTGTCTGCCCATAAGTGGAATTATTCATCACAGACAAACTTCCAAAAGAAATCATCAAAAGAAAGACGAGAGAAGGCAAAATAAGAATACGACTTATCACTACTTAATTTATAATAATCAAAGTAATAAAGAAATTTGTACAATAGTCGAACTCTTCACAATATTTCTATAACTTTAACGATATAATTTAATAGTATCACAGAGCTTAACATGGTACATTCTCCGAATGTACCATAAACTATATATTCAAATATGCTGTCCTTAAAATAAGGACCAATACCCCATATAAAGCATGGCTGCAAACGTATGAGTATTTCATTCTATAAAATGAGCAGCGATAATAAAACATATTGATGTTATCGCTACTTTTTTATAGTTCTGGAATATAGATACGATAATTATACAATAACACTCAGAATTTGAAAATGATTACAGATTGGTGAAATTATAGAACTTAAGTGAAATATAGGTGTAATAGCCAACGTTAACATAGCCAATCTAAAGCCTCGATAGATACGATATATGCATGAATATAGATCTCTTGATAAATAATCTATCGTATATGATTATAGTCTCATACATACTACAAGACTCGCAAATTAGCTTTTAACAATGAATTTGTACTCTTCTTCTATAGTCTTTCAATAACTGTCTTATGCGCTGTTTTACGTGTTATTCATTACTATCTGTCATTCAGTATTGTGTTTTAATATCGTTTCTTATGATCATTGTAAACTCTAAGACCTTCATCTGAATAGTATCAGAAATAAGAGTATTTAAAATTGAGTTCATGCCACAATCTCATTCAGTTCGTTGATTTTGCTATCAGGCGTTGATAAAAATACCTTAATGATCATCATTGCAACAACAATATAAGATCATGGAACGTCTAGATATGTTACATAAGGAATAACTTGAATATTAACTCCTTGTGCTGTAACATTCCAACTTCTATTTTGAATGTTAGGTAATCTCCCAATTTGTTCTAATCCCACTTCACTATCGCCATCATCATCATTCTTCAGGATGCCATACCCACTACTAATAGAATGATCATTTGTATTACACTGCTTATGATACATTTCCTTCTATGAACAATATTGTACCCCCGTTTTCAACAAATCTTTTTCTAAATTATTATATTTGGGTTTACTGAGATATTCATTGTATAGTATAATAAGCACATTGAACGTATTTTCATCAACTTTGAATATTTTCCCTTGATCCCCATCCCTATCGGTTAATTTTCTACAACAATTTCCTCTCGTTTTGCTAAATCATAAATCAAGTAAAAATATTCGATGTATATGGATCGTCGTGCTTGTATATGATATGCAAATAAAATGGAAATAGAGATTCAGGAATGGGCCTATAGTCTAATAAATCCATAATTTCAACAATCATAGTATTAAGACCATCCTCTAATCTATCAAACATACCTGGACTGTAAAAAGCACATAAGTTGTAAAATGGTCCATGTTGATATTCACTTCGGGTAAACTTATCTTGGATAATAGTAATTTTTTACATTATTTAGAGGACTGGATGCAATATTGTCGGAAATATTGTTATG
>JARFXS010000134.1 GCA_029194465.1 Candidatus Nitrosocosmicus sp. | reverse complement strand
ATTTATAACTGTGTGAAACTGATTCGTTACCAAATACCTAAGGTTTTCAAAAACCTTAATCATTTAAAATTGTTTTTGATAACTAATTAAGTTGATGATAGTAATTAACTCTCATTAACGGAAATAATACAAGATAAGTTATTTATTAAATCGTCATCCGATTTTTTTGGTTATATGACCAAGTAGTCCTACAGCTTAAGCAAATTATATTTTCGTTACATTTGGAGAACTATCAGCATATCGTTATACAGTGGTACTTAAGATAATGATATCAAACAAGATCTATTAAAGTAGAAATGATTGGCATAAAAAATATTGTTAACTACGTAGTATCGCAATCAAAGGAAAGACTATTGCCCCGGTTTCATATTTTCTATGAAAGTGGCAAATTTAGAAAGACCCTCTGGAAAAGTTCCCGAGGCATCTGTCCATTTAACAGAATGTGATATGTTTGCTAGAATAATAAAGAGACCATAACTAAAAAAATCTGCACCCTTCCTTTGGAGGATAGTTTTGGTCAGAATCCAGTACTTTGTCAGCTGAAATTTCATTCGCTAACTCTTTTTCTTCATTGGCGGTAAGTTTTGAAACTCTATAGGTATTATTTTTTTGATCGATAAATGTTAATTCTTTTGTAATAGAATCATAAAATATCTTCTGTTTTATTCCCACTAAGCCACCTTCCTTAATATATACAACTGCAAAGCCAGATGAAAAATTATCATATGAATTATTTTCCTTCATGGATAATTGACCAAATCATGTTATAAAAGGCTATTGTTGAGTATATGCAATTTGTACAAATTTCGAAATATTTTTGCTAATAATTTCCTTCGGTTTTGATGTCGCTTTTTGAGTACAAGAAGTATAGACAATGTGTTATGTAACTTTTTGCTATGTTTTTTCTATTACTTAACGTACTTATTAGGTTATCAGTTTAGCATGGCTAAATGTTGGCTTTCTTGTCTTTTCATATTTTACTTAATCTGATAGGAAAAATTCTAATGCAGATGATTCTTTTCTTTAAATGGGTCAAAATAGAAATTTGATTACTTTCAGGTGGTATTGAAATCTTCAATTATGTCGCATTCACAATATCTCTGAAAACTTGATCTCACCATATGACTACTTTTGCAGTGCGTATTTCTGAACACATTACCAAATCAGTGTATTTTCATTATCAAACGAAAACATGAAACAAATGTTATCTAAAAAATCCTGAATAAAAATACACAAATATGGACTCTAAAATAATTACAAACTTTGAATATGCTCCTTTTCTATTCATCACAAATGAAACAATGTGGCTTCAAATTGCAAAGATATCCCTGAAGGAGGGCTGAGCACAAAAGCAATTCTTTAGTATTTCATGATATGTGTGTTTGAAACAAGCATTAACCACAATAGAATGCCGATTAAACGTATTAGATGTAAGCTAATAAAGTAACAGTAAGGAATTGCCCTTGAATTTTGTTCATAGTATATTAAATTTTGAGTTGAACGATAGAAACATAATTTCATTTTTATGAACAAAATGAACTATAAGTTAGACGGATTTTCATGTCGAGTAAATGGCAGATTTTGATGGGGTTTTGCCTCATTGAATCTACGGAATTTAAGAATATCTAATTGGCTTATGATAAAAGGAAATATGTTATTCTCAAATCATACCATATTTTTTTATTGAATTTGTGAAATGAGAGACTTGTGGAGAGTGGATCTATTAGCATAGGGAATTACCTCATTGAAAGACTCTATGAACTTGGAATAAGACATATTTTTGGAGTTCCAGGGGATTTTGTACTTGGATTCTATGATCTACTAGTCAATAGCAAAATCAAAGTAATCAACATGTGTGATGAACAGGGAGCGGGGTTTGCTGCTGATGCTTATGCCCGAGTTAATGGAGTGGGAGCTGTTTGCGTTACTTACTGCGTCGGAGGATTGAAGATTGCCAATCCAACTGCGGGAGCCTTTGCAGAAAAATCTCCCCTGATAGTAATAAGTGGATCACCGGGGATAAGAGAAAGGAGAAAAGATCCACTGCTCCATCACAAGGTAAGGGACTTTGACACTCAACTTAGAGTATTTAATCATGTAACTATTTCTTCTACCGTACTTCACGACCCACAAACAGCTGCCAAGGAAATTGATAGAGTTCTAGATTCTTCGCTGCAACATAAACGTCCTGTATACATCGAAATACCTAGAGACATGGTTTCTCAACCACTATATTTAGAAAGAAGTCATTATCAATAGTAAGGAGTCTTTTTCTGATTCTGAAAAGGATAAAGACCCTTCAACAGTTTTAAATGAAGCACTTAAGGAAGCAAGCTCTATCATAAAATCTTCTAAGAAGCCAGTTATACTGGCAGGAGTTGAATTGCACCGATATGGATTACAAGATAGATTGTTATCCATTGTTGAAAAATTCCGTATACCTGTAGCCTCAACTCTTTCAAGCAAGTCTGTTATAAGCGAAATCCATCCATTATATTTGGGGTTATATGAGGGTGCTATGGGCCATGATAACGTTAGGGACTATGTGGAATCTAGTGATTGCTTGCTTCTTTTGGGGGCCTTTGTAACTGATCTTGATCTTGGAGGACTTCCTTCAAAAATAGATCCGGCAAATAGTATATCTATTACAAGTGAAAAGGTTTCAATAAAATACCATAATTATGAAGGAATTAGTCTTGAGGAATTTATTAGAGGAATGGCTGATTCTAATGAGATAGGCGATCCTAGAAGAGTCACTAATTTACCAAATACTCAAAAGTCGATTCAATTTTCTGCAATTAAAGGAAAAAAAATAACGATCAATAGATTATTTCAATGCCTTGATTCTTTTTTAAAAAATAATATGATAGTCTTAGCAGACGTAGGGGATGCCTTATTTGGAAGTACAGATCTAGTGATTCATAACAAAACAGAGTTTCTATCTTCAGCATATTATGCTTCTATGGGCTTTGCTGTCCCTGCAAGCATTGGAGCGCAGTTTGCCAATCCAAAATTACGACCACTGGTAATAGTAGGTGATGGTGCCTTTCAAATGACGGGTATGGAAATTTCAACATCATACAGGTTCAATCTAAACCCTATAGTACTTGTACTAAATAATCAAGGCTATGGTACAGAACGTTCTATTTTAGATGGCCATTTTAATGACATTCCAATGTGGGATTATAGCAAAATTCCTAAGTTGATCGGAGGTGGTATAGGATACCTTATAGAAACTGAAGAGCAATTTGAGGATTCGTTGCTTCAGGCTGAAAGAAATATAGAAAGCTTTTCCATTTTAGATATTCGACTGGATCGGTATGACAAATCTACTGCCTTACAAAGACTTACAGACAGTTTAAGGAAGAGTGCCACATGAGTATTGATAAAAGAGTGGATTAATCATGATTATAAAAATCAAATACAGGTAACATATTGCACTCTAATCATAAATTCATATCATATTGTAGTAGATCAAAGTGCAAGTCAAATAGAATCAATGATAATTTTTTCATCTAACGTGAATTTGCGAAATGTCCATATCCAATCCAAATACCTGCGATTACGAATGAATATTTGAAACAATAAAAATTTGTCGGAAATTCAAGAGGTAAATCTCAATAACAAAGGGGGTTATGATATAATTGTTTAACATCATGTTCAAAAAGATACTTATTTGTTAACAAATATCAGAATCTTATTTCTTTTATATCTGTGGTCTATATTCCCATAAAGAATATGATATGTTAAATAAGCACCGTGAACAATAAAAATATAAACAACTTAAAAATTATGATTCATATATTAAATCACAGTTGAAGCTTATAAAATAATAATATAATCTCTATTCTATTACCACACCAACCAAAGGAATATCTTTTAATTAATTGAATAGACTGCTTTGTTTATCAAAGTTGATCGCAAAAATCCTACCATCTAAAATAGACAAAGATGCATTTGGTGTCCTCAAATGTCTTGTTAGTTAATGGGTGTACATTGAAACCTGCAGAGAGATTCTTCTCAATTACATCCATAGTTTCCCTAAATGTTATGTCGGAGTTTCTGCAACAGTAGTAACTCTAAAATTAGAAAGAATTATGCTCTGTTTTATTGTTTTCGTGAGGCTGATTGATGACAATGCTGACTCTGATTTATTAGAGGATAAACTCAAAGAGTTGTTTTGTGAATGTGGTCTTAAAGTCAATTTGGCTATCATTATTAGGTTTTAGTGACCAATTTCCGAAAAGACTATTAATGATTTTTCCTGTCTGTAGGTCATATTCTGTACTTACTATTGCACCTGACAGGTTCTTATTGATAAGAGGATTATTGGATGCAATAGAGAAAATAGAACTATTATTACATGTATTTTTAGTAGTACTGCTTGTTTGGCCATTATCATTTGTTTGAGTCTGGATTGAAATACTATTACTGCAATTATTACCACCGGTATTATTACCAATTGATTGAATTTCCTTAGTAATTGATGATTGAAGGTTTTTTTGGAACTGTTGAATCGCTTGATCTAAGGAAGTCGTAGTTGCTTCTGCGGTGTTAGTTTGCTGCAGAAAACTAAAGAAAAAAACTGAAGATACAAATAAAATAGTAGGGGCCAGAGTCTTTGCTTTATTCGTATCAAGGGTTGATATAATTCTATGAAGTCTTTTAGAGTTTGTATGAAACAAATCTTTTTCTTTTTTCATATAATATACAAGGGTTATTGAACACTAGCATTATTTAGGTTTGATAGGAACAAAATTAATAGATATAACAACAATATTCCATGAATGTGTCAAACAACTAGCGCAATGAAGTAAAAAACAATGGATAAGATACATAAAATACTTATTTGAGCACCGTTGATTTTGACCACGTCGTCAACCCCTTGTTTAATTTTACCAATATTTGGGTATGCATAAAATTCTGTACTATCTGCAAAGTCAATCTACTCTGTTTATCACTAACATTTTGTTAACTCCATTGCGAAATTCATACTTTACTTGCTCAATTCTAAATGAAACTTTTCTTCTCATACGTTCATTTATACTTTCCACCAATGTATCAAGATAATCAGGAATTTTTGCATCTGGTTTTTGAACTGGAAAAATCCTAACTTCTTTAGAAGTAACACGCAACATTTCTAAGATAGAATC
>JARFXS010000022.1 GCA_029194465.1 Candidatus Nitrosocosmicus sp. | reverse complement strand
CCGAACTCTAATTTGATATTTGATTTGGATCTGGTGTTGTCCTTTGTAAGACCTTTATTAGATCTATTTTTTACCTTTCTAAACTATAGACTTGAAATTAAATAGCATAATCGGACATCAAATTATTCCTTGTCCTTTGCTAGATTAAACGGAATTAAATTGATTGATAGCACATACAGCTAGAACTAAAAAAATTCCGTAATCATTTATTAGTTTTATTACTTACGAAATTGGAATTTGATATTAACGTTAAAAAGTAATAAGTTTAGTATATGAAATAAACCTCAAGGTAAAATTTAATCATCTTAACTCTGTTTGCAAATTCGGTATTAGAAAATTTTTAGTCGTGAGCATGAGATCAATTGGTAATTTCAGCTGTAGACTGATATCATCTTTCCCTACCAATCGTGGGTCCTTACTTATCAGAACTATGAAAATTTTAAAGGTTCTTATTCAATAGTAAGCATTACAAGATATCAGGTAAAACAGATTTGGAATTGAATAATCTTTAATCCATGACAGAATTAAATTACAGGACTTTTAACCTGAGTGATAGAGTCAGGTTAATATCATCAATCAATTAATTGGATCTTCCTTACTCTAACAACAAAGTCTGAAAAAATAAAAATTAAATAAGCGATACAATAGCATCAAAAATATTACTATGACTAATAAATCATCTTTACCTATCTTTACAAGAGGATTTGGGATCATGGCTTCAATGGCACTCATTTCATCTCTATTGCTTTTATATGGAACTGCATCATCGGGCAACGAAGTCTATGTATTTGCAACCTCCCAGCAGCAACAGCAACAACAACAAGAAAAGAACATGACTGAGATTGCAGCTGGTGGAGGCAACTATAGTGCCCCATTTACCATGTATATACCTGAAAAGGTCGAAGTGAATGTGGGACAAACCGTGAATTGGTATAATCCCACAGATGTAGGCGAACCCCATACAGTAACATTTGTAATGGATAACAGCACAATGGCAGGAGTAGTTTCCCCCTTAGCCGTTTCAAATGTCACAACATTTGCAGCTCTACCCCCGAACTCTAATAACGAGCCGATAATAATACCAGGTCAAAACGGAACTAATACAGTGATTGCCGTAAATGCAAGAACATTCAACCCAGTTGCAATTGACTCCTCCGGGAATGTTGAGTTCATGAACCCCAATGCAAACTATACCATGGACGGTACTGAAAAATATGTCAACTCAGGTTGGTTCCTTCCAAAAGGCATGGAGCAACAATTTCCAGGTGCAGGCAACACATTTACAGTAACATTTGAGAAACCTGGAACTTACAACTATCTTTGCATACTGCATCCTTGGATGACCGGTAGTATAACAGTAAGGTGAGATAAACAAGGATTATTATTGAGAAATAGCATCTCCAGCATGTAGACCCTCATCCATTGTCTATATTTGGAGGTCACTAAATTTAGTCGCAATCAGGTTGAGTCAACAAGAAACAGCCTTCAAATCATGTTTCCTTTTTTGTTCAAATCATGATATTGGAGATTTGAATTATGAATGTATCTAAACTTTGGTTATTATCTATTTCAATATTTTCATCATTGCATAGTGCTGATAGAATAAATACGCTTCAGACCAATTTCATTTTTGCTCATGAAATGTTACTTCTAATTAACGAGCTATATCCCATTTATCTTTACTGATATCTTTTTCATCCTAGCCTCTGGTTCCTTATACTAAAAATCATATCATCCCAAAATAATAATTTGTCCATTTAACCTCCAATGATCTTCTACCTAAAATTATGATGGTTTTCTCGGCCTTCCTTGGGTGGGGTTTGGCTTTTTGTCGAGCCTCAACGCCTATATTAAACAAGGATATTCATATAATTTTTCACATACTTCAGTTTAGGGTTATCCAGATTGCAATTCAATAAAGTTGATTCAGGTAACTGATTTCAATATTAGAGTTGGTACTGAAATCATGGATATGGGATAATCATTATAACGGACTAGTACGCATCACGATTTGTGAAATCCAATGTCAATAGAGCACTGATATTTCAGGGGGGAGGTTCACTTGGAGCATATGAAGCTGGAGTTTATAATGCGATCAAGGAGTCCCTGTCAGAATTATTTAAGATTGAAGGGAGGGACAACGAACCACTTTTCCATATAGTCTCTGGAACTTCGATTGGTTCGATAAACGCTGCAATTTTGGTAGAAAACTATAATAAAGGAAAATAAAACATGGAAAGAATCTGGTGAAGTTGGTTGAATTTTGGGGGTATCTTTCTCACGCGATCCTGGTGAGATAACATTCCAAATTTGTAACTATTGGATTCTTGGCATAAAGTGAATAGTAGAGTCGCATCAGGTGAATCCGCCAGAAGATATTTAGCACAAAGCAATTTATTTTTAATGGTGTTCCTAAAGTGTTTGTTCCCAAAAAGCCTATACATGACAATCGATTTTTTGACCCTTCAAATACATGGTATACCTATGATAATAAACCGTTAAGAGAAAGCCTCGAAAAGTTTGCCAAATTTCCTATTTCTACGAGCTTTGCTAATGGAGAACCAAGGCTCTTGCTGGTTGCTGTGGATGTACAAGAGGGCTCTCCGGTAATCTTTGATAGTTATGAAAAGGAAGATGGAACAAGAAAATCTGAATATGGTAGATACGGTAGACTGAAACATGGAGGTTCAGAAAAGAATCCAGAAAATGAAGGGTTTGAACACGTCATAAGATATAATGACGGTATTACATCAGACTTTGTACTGGCTAGCTGTTCAGTGCCTGTCAATTATGATTATACTAAGATCAACGTTGAAACTCGTCCGTTGATATTCGAAGGACGTGACGACATTGTAGATCCTGAAAATGATGGGAAACAGGCTCTAAAAAGCAATAATATTAGCTTGCACTCTTTTTGGGATGGTGGGCTTTTAGCTAATACACCTTTAAGGCAGACGATAGTCTCTCATAGAGAATATTGGTACAAAGTAAAAAAATTAGAATTTGGAATTCCCACGCTTAGATATGGTATAATAAATCTTCATCCAGCAAAACAAGAATATCTTCCGACCGACTATGATGGGGTTGTTGACAGAAAAAACGACATCATCTACCACGACAGAACTTTATTTGATGAAAATATCGCAATTCTTCTCTCTGATTTTGCGGCGTTTGCAGAATCACTAATCAAATTGGCAGAAAAAAATGGAGTAAGTGATGAGGAACTAAAGCGTCTCTTTGCAGAGAAGACTAAGGGTGTCCTTCTTGCAACTGGAAAGAAACTAAAATACGAGGATTTACTGAAGGGCAGGGTAGATGTTGATTTCGTCGTTCGTTTAGAGAGAAAAAACGATAGCCATACTGTTTCAAACAAGACATTTGATTTTTCAGAAACCACAATTAGACAGCTAATACAAGATGGGTACAAGGAGGCTAAAGAACAGATGAAAGGGGTTACACAAAGAGTTCAAACCGAACTCAGGTAAGATTTGTTGTGCTCTAAGGATGTTTATCACAATATATGTTACCCATCTATTATATGTTCTCAACCTAGTGAAATCTGTACTGATTTATGGGATTTACATGGTAGACGTCTTACATATCAATAAGCAAATCCATAAGGATCGTTGGTCATAAACCTTCCCCATGCAGTCAAACGAGTATTTTGAATCTTCTCTTCCCTCTTTTATAGACCCTTAATTGTCTTATTGGTAACGTCTGCATCTTTCAAGATTTACCATCCTCATAATCATTATTATGATTTTGAATCCTAATTACTTTTGAAAGTTTAACATGCGGTTTAACACATCCGTGTAGGTTATTGTTTTGCCCGTCTCAAATTTGCTTTTTTCTTATTTTGTATTTAGGAATTTCTAAATATGCTGCCTAAATGTCTCTTGCCTCAGATCATTTGATTGAATATCTAATTCTACTGGCGTTCTGCATTTAGGACAATTACAGAAAAGTACACTCTTAACCAAATATATCAAGACTAATTTCTTGTATTGGATTAGTTTTACATATACCAAGATATAGTAATATAGTAATATTCTATCATCAAATTAAAACTTAAAAAACAGTACTTTAGTTACATACTAGAATAATCCATGGTAAAAGGATTGAGACAAAAAAACATACCTAGGCAGACCGAACAGCAAATAATTTCTTGGTTAGTCCGTTAACCTGTACTTTGAAGGATTCTATCGATTTAACTATGATAAATAAGACCGTGCCTTTTGATACAGTAAATGTTTTCATCCAAGGCAATATATAGTAACACTTTAGAACTAATGATATAATTTATTCACAAATGATCATATGATTATGACATTCGATCAATCTCTTTTTATCTTTCTCTGCTAAACAGTCTAAATCCATTTGTCGGTATGCGCATAACGGTATAACAGGTATTTGAAATTGCGAAGGCAAATAACATTCATAATCTACAAGCTCTGTTGAAAACCCATTTTCAAAAAAACAATCCATCATACAAAAAGCCCTTAAGCCTAATTTCTTTTGCTGTATTGATCGGTTTACTAAAGCATCCCACTGATCCATTATTCTAGGTACGTCGACTCTGCCATCTGGAATATACCACTTTGCATTCTTTATGATGATAAGAGATCCATCTTCTAGCAAAGTATCAACATTTAACAAGCCTTTTGAACGTAAGACACCAATAGTATATTCAACGGCCATATCATTTCTTATCAAGAGCAGATTTAATTCATCTGAGTCGATGCCTTTCTTAATGAAATCTACTGCATCCGTTAATTCTTCCTGCATAGAGTTATAAGAAGCCAAGACATGGTCTGTCAATTTTAGTTTATCAAATTTATCCTTAGTGGGAGATATAACTGAAAGTAAATCTGAAAAACTAAATGGTTTTCGTAGGATGTGCACACCGGATACTAAGCCTTGACAACTCATTTCATTTTTTATTGTTCGAGGGTTTGCCGTTGTTGTAAAGATTATTTTTTGTTTAGGTATGGTCTGAAGTATTATCTTGACAGCTCTAATTACATCATAATCACCAACATTAACATCAACAATGATAGTGTCGAAGTTAGATTTTTGAGTGGGGTTGAATTTGTTCACATTTAGACTATCATTACCATTAATCATTTTCTCGATATCGTCTACAATAGTACATGATACATGAGGTGATATGATCTTCATGTATTCCTGGTAAAGATATTGAATATCAGGATCCGTTTCAAAGACAAGGATACTGATCTTCTTTTTATCTGCAGCATATAAATTGGCCATTTTTATGTCATGCTCAGCTTTATTTTCCTTAAATAGGTAGTTTTTTGGATCATGTGCTGGCGTAATCACTCACCATTCAACTCCACATTAGAGATATCCATTCTTTTCATCATATAGGAAATAAGTTTAGATTGATGTTCAGAATTCTTAACATAGTCAAGGAGAAAATTACCACGTGAATCAATAACTATATCATCGCTGTGAAAAACCCTAAAAAGATAGTAGCAGTAAGGAAATTGATCAAACAAAGTTTTTGAATAAGGGCATAGAACCGAACCCTCAAATCGTTTTTGGTGTGTCCAATTTTCTAAGTTAATACATTCTTCAAAGTGTTTGTTTTTGAAGAGAAACTCACTGCAATCATCGATAAGTCGAACATGTTTATCATCTCTGTTTTTATCGTTTCTAACTTTATCAACCAATTTATTTTTAAGATTGTCAAATTCCCGTAGATCATCCATCATGGCTTGAATGTAGAATTTGGCCATATCGACCAGTATTAGATTCTCATTTTGTACATTTTCTTCAAAATTTATTATTCTCGAAGAAATATCTTTTAAGAAATCATTGTTTTGTAGAAGAACAGATGCAAAAACACATAGCTGACCTTGAGCCAAACCTTCATTGATATAAGTGATGTAAGCATCATTCAAGTCCTGTTGGTTATCATATAATAACATGATATGCGAATTTTGTAAAGGATAAACGAGTTCCTTGATACTATCTTTATGAAATACCCCATGATGTTTTAGTAGCGACTTAAATTCCAGATTGTTAAGCTGAACTATGTCTGGTTCCTCATATGCACAAATAACTTTCAATGGAAATGGAAAATGCTTTTTCAAAGAGCATTCATATTCTACAAGATTATCAATAAAACTAAATGGACTCTTATCATTACTTAATCTTTTATCCTTGTTAAAGAGAGATTTGGTGTCGCCAAATGCCCTCAATCCACTAACTTTCCCTTTTTTTGATGAATTTTCCTTAAAGAAACTATTTAAAAGCGATTCTACCACATCTTTTTTCCACTTGATTTGAGTCCTGTCATCATCAAAGGAATCATTGATAAAGTGACATTGACCAGTTGATCTGATGGAAATCACTCCTCTTTCTAATAGATCTAAGACATCAAATCCGGCGAAATCCCTTGCCATGCGTGTAATTGCATCCTCCCTTGTTATCTCGTCTGTTATCAACAACACGGCTTCATTATTCAAGAGCCCATCATGTAAGAATCTAAATGCAGCATCTAATTTCTCTCTACCATTAGGATATATAGCTAGGATATGATTAGAGGATCTTACCAGGGAATCAAGATCAGCACCCGTCAACTTAATAATAAAATAACGATTACAAACCTTTTATACTTTTTCCAGTAGATTAAAAAATTCATTGTTTATTGGATATGTATTTAAGAAAATTACAAAAAGCAAAGTAATTTAGCTTAAAAATTAGGTTATAAAAGAAGCATTCCTTCAATGAAAAAGGTCAATATGATATGGACTAGCATCATTTAGGGTCTAAATTTACCAGATTTTCCGAGATTATCTATTTACTTGATTCTTTTTCAGTGTTAATACTAAAGAACCGTATTTCAGTATTGTTACTATTATGGACCGAGTGGGATTCGAACCCACGACCTCGGCAATGCCAATGCCGTATCCTACCAGGCTAGACGATCGGCCCCTACTATTTACATTAATTTTTGTGACGCATTAATATTTGTTGAGATGAGAGTCATTTCCGTAGATGAATTTTTGAAATAGTTTCCACTGATATCGGAAAACGACATTAATCTAACGGCAAAACTTGCATAAATTGTCTATTATTTTTTTGTTCCAATTAATTTTTATTTTTATGCACTAATATGCATAATGGGTGAAAAAAAGAGAGTAGAATTTGAAAAAAAACCTTACATCGCTGTAATAATTCCAGATAAGGTCGAAGGGAAAAAATTTAAACCTATCCCTATTGAATACATAAGCGGCGATAATAAAGAAGAGATATGTTTTATCAATGAAAGTCTTAAAATTGATTCAACTGGATTAACAAATAATGAGGTTATAGATGATTTCATAAAGAAATTCCTTTCGAACTGGAAAAATCTTAGGAACAATCAATCTGTGAAAAATTACCTGTATATGAACGCTCCAGACATACAACCCACTGAATATGAGAGTTTGAAAAAAAAGTATTTTGAGCTGGACGAGAATTATCAAAACAGATAATCGGTTTTTGAAAAAATGATGATACAACCTTAACCTAGGAATGTGATATACAACAAAATAGGAGTCTATCGTTTTACCGCCTTTGTCACCCTTGTTAGAAATCTTGCCTGAAAAATTATTTGGCCCGTTAGATAAGTTATAAGGTCAAACCTACAATGCATTTCGTAAATATGATGCTTAGTATGAATGATAGAAACCACCAAGTAGACCTAAGCTTTTCGTTGCTATGGGGTATCGTGTTTCAGGGCAGGCCCTGAATTTGGCTTTATTAGAGTAGGATAAAGGTAAAATTGATATAATATACGCCGTGTAGAATTTTATCTGTGATGAAAGTAGTTATGCCAAGCTGTAAGAATTTATTATTAAATTCGTCTATTACAATTCTTCTCTTCTCCGTCTTGTTTCAATCCCCTTTGTCAGCAAATAACATGGTATTTAGTTCTACGGTTAATGATTCTGCTGATGTCAAGCTGCCACAACTTGACCCCGACAGAAATATTATTACAAGTCAAAACACAGGAAATTCTAAAAGCAATACTAACGATGAGAATCAAGATCAAATAGAACAAGAACAAGTCAGCAATATATCGCTAAAAGATGAACAACCAGATGAAGAAACATCTGAAATTCCGCAAGGAACTCAAGAAGGAGCTAGTCAATTGTCCGGAGGTCAACAACAGCCCACCGTGGAGATACATCCGGCTTGTGGTCAAAATGTCGAAGGTAATGTGAAACTAATTTCAAATTTGATTTGTAAGGGCGATGGACTGATAGTTGGGGCCAATAATACCAACATAGACATGAATGGATTCTCATTGAAAGGTCCGGGACTTGACAGCAACAAGGTCGGAATAATGGTTGCTGGACAACATAACGTAACAATATCTGGAAATGGCATTGTCACAGGTTTCCAATCTGGTATTTACTTATCTGGAAGTAATGATGTGTCCGCACACGATATAAATACAAACAACAACAAGGTTGCATTTTATGTAACTGGGTCTCAAAACTCTGAAATAACCAACAACATGATAAATAAAAACACTATTGGAGTAGCCCTGCATTCTTCGGATGGTGCAGATATTAAATTTAATCAACTAAGTCAAAATAGGCTGTCAGGAGTCACATTAATCAATTCTGCAAACAGTTTGATTAATGGGAATAACATATTGAACACAACGAATGGAATTTTCCTTGATACACAAAGTTCCCTAAATTCTGTGGACTTTAACAATGTATTCAATAACGTACTGGATATTAACAACGCAAATAATCTCCCGATAAATATTAACAATAATCATTATACTAACAACAATTGTCTGACTAGTCTCCCCTCAGGTTTATGCATAGGCAGGTAACAAAAACAAGGGTAGCGATTAACACATCTATATCTTTGTACATCCTGATTAACGTAAAATCTTTTGAAATTGAAAAATATATTTTGAATAAAAATAAAGAGAATTAGTCTAGTCTTTTAGCCTACAGATTCGGTCTATTGAATCACCATGTTATTGCTCATATTCATTCCCATAGAATCATTTGAAGATGAGGGGTCCATCATTTGAGGCATTGCCGACATATTTTCGCCATTCATATTCAGTGTACTCATCATATTTTGCATCATCAATGGAATCCATTGATCCATGAACTTTGAATCCTCCATCATTTTATTCATTATATTCATCTCCTTCTCAGGGGTTAGTACGAGTCCGTAAATTGGGGATTCACCAAAGTGATTGTTAATCATTGAAGGATCCAATTTAATGGCAAGTGTATTATTATTAGAAACTGTCCAAGTAGTTGGTACATCTACCACAGGTCCATCTTTCATTGTTATTGTTACGAGGCCCTGAATGACTGTATTATTTCCATCCATTTTCACATCGCTAATGGTTGCATTAGATATCTGATGCATGTGAGGAGCTGATCCATTTTTCATTACCATATCAAATGTTGAATGAAAACCTGAGTCAGTAAGGTTTGATGGATTATGATAGCCCATCCAATGACCTGCCAATATCCAGTCATTATTTATGCTTGCAATAGGACCATAACCGAATTTATAATCAGAAATAGATCCCGATAGTGCCTGTGCATTTGTGCCTGTTAGAGATAGTAATGCTCCAGCAATTACAAAAATGCTTAAAATTCTAAAAAAGTTAGTGTACGTAAACACATGAGTATTTTATAGTACACCGTCTATTAAGTTTTATATAATTACGCATGTAATGTCCAAAATATTGTCACATGAAATCTGTGGTTTTTAGCAAACTGGAATCAGCTTTATTAATACTAACTTTCCTACCAGAGTGCTGCTGCTTAAAAGTATTTAAAAGAGATTACGTTGAGTATAGAGAATTAATTATTTTGCATTTTGTGAATTGGCAGAGAGATATCACACTTTCAAAAATTGATGGCAAATTAGTCGTGATCAAAAGAAATAAAACGGTCAAGACTATTAACGAATATCTCCTAGTTTTCGTCTTTACATTTATTTCGTTTGTGCTATTACACCCTACGACCCCTTTGAAGACCGGAAAATCAATTCTAGAAAATGAAGGTTCATTTAGTAGACAGAAATTAATGGCTCTGGGAATTCAAACACCCGCATTAATAGAAATCAACAAGGACATCATCATTGAAGAATATATCGATGGCGGCAATCTTTATAGATTTTTACAAAAGAGCAATGACTTAGAAATTGTTTACAAAGTTGGCACAATAACCAGAAATCTGCATAATAGTGGATCATGCTTTATCGACAATAAGGCTCAGAACTATCTAGTCAAGGACTTGGAAATAATAAGAACCGACTTGGGTTTGATACAAAACCATGCTACAGAATACACTAAAAGCGTCGATATTGGTATTTTCTTGGCTAGTTTATTGGACTTGGATAACGAAAAGTATAAAATCATAGAAAAATCCTTTTTGGACGGATATAAAAAAGATCCAACTGATAAGCTTCCTTATCTATCGGTGATAGTAAGAAATATCGCTGCTCTCGTGTTAGTATCTAATCATTATAACTTGGCAAAAAATCTTTTAAAGAAATCAGATATCAAATAAGGCTAAATTGGTGGTAGTTCCACCTTTTTATCAAATCCGCCCGAACCAAATTTGCAGTAAAAGCACTTATCCGACATCATATAAGGAATTTGCTGGATCACAACAGCTCCCAATTTTAATGCAATCTTGGTAATTATTCTGTATTTTAAAGGCATAGCAGGAATCACTTCTTTGAAATAAACATTATAATGATCAGGACAAAATTTAAGGGTAACATTTGAAGTAGGTTTCTTATCAGTATCTACATTTTTACTATTTGTATTTAAAGTCTTGGCAACATTAATTTGCTCTCTAATATACTCATGCTTTGGACAAGGACAGTCTTTTCCTCCTGGATGTTTATAAGCGGGAGTATTTTTCCAATCAAATCCTGGAAAATCTTTATCAAAATCATCCATTATTACTCACCTATTAATCCACAAGATAGAATATAAATATATGTTTGCAGGAAATTCACAAATATCTGAAATTATCTTATTATTAGTAGTAGACCAAAATGATCTTAAGATCGAGGTTGATATTTTGCCTCTTGCATCTTTGCCGTTAGAAAAATCAACTATCGCCCTTGCAGTAGAGTACCATAGCCTTTAGAAGTAATTTACTATAAAAAATCTTGCAGTGCGCTTTGAATCAATAAATCCTCGTTCAATTGGGTCCCAGAAAACCTAAATGAAATCAGAAAAAATATATCTTTCCATATATTAACAGGTTGTAAGCGGCGTGGTTCAAGAACAGAATGGAAATCCAGCTACAGCTCCTTCTGCTGCAGCTTCAGGATCTACGACAAAAAAAGACAATAGATCGGAAAATTCAATAGATTCAAATCAAAAAACTCTTTTAGATTTCAAAAAATCATTAATAGAAGAGCAAAAAGTAGGGGAAACCCAGATTGAGAAAATTAACGAAAGTATTGAAGAGACAAAGAAGATTATTGACGAAGAAAGAGTAAAGTTAGAGGCTGAAAGGCTAAAACTAAAACAAATTAATGAAGTAAAGGATGCAGACTATGCAAAATTTACAGAATTAAAGAGCAACTTGATTGAAGAAAGAAAAAGAATGAAATCGTTGGATACCAAAGCATCTAGCGGCGGCGGAGGTCCAAGATCAAGAAGAGACAGGTATAATTTATCAAACTTGACAAAAGCATTGGAACAAATAGAAAGAGATATTCAAACAAAGAAATTATCAAAGGATGAAGAGAGACGGTTGGTCTTAAAATCAAAGGAGATAGCTACTAGGCTACATGCACTAAAAGTTATTCATAAGAAGGAAGACACTTACAAATCACTTGCAACAAAGTTTGATGACATTAAAGGAAAAATGAATGAAATATTTGACCAAAAAGCAGATGTAGGAAAGGGAATTGGTAAAATAAAGTCAAGTTTAGACGAGTTGCTGAACAGAAGGGAAGAACTTTATGAGGAAAGACGAGGTGTGATTCACAGAGTTAGAGAAGCCGGGGCTAAGATAGAAATGGTAGATACCCAACTTAATGCTATAGAGTTTAAGAGAAATAGGTTACAGCATTCTTCAGAGAGACAAAGACGTTATAGTCCAGAAAGAAAGGTCAGGCACGAAATACCTCAAGACAAGATGCGCAAGAACAGAGAAAATCAAGAATTATGGAATTCGTTAAAGGAGGTCGCTATGAAGAAAATGTCCAGCGGAGAAAAACTCACTTTCGATGAAATGAAATTGATTTATGCTGAAGAATCTGACTAATAGGGATTAGTCAAGGTAAATCACTCTTAATTTTTTACAATCAAACTAACTTAGTGCTTTGAAAACAGATAGTGTTATTTCAAGCATCTATTTTTTTAGATCTTATCTATTTTTAGACTAAATGAGTAATTCCAAATTTTCATCGGACTAGTAGGTTCAAAGATTCACTATTACCCTCTTCAGTCCATACCTCAAATTCCCATTTCTCAATCTAGTAGACAGATAAAAGGATAATTTATGATTTATAGGGCTCGCAAAACAAAATTAAGCGCATGATAATGATTCTGGTTATCAGGTTCTAGACCGCAACCACCCGGCCAAGGTCTCCCTAGCACTGCTCCCTCATAGAGCGCATAGTGAAACTATGCACGTACGCGAAGAATGCCTGATTGTGTGGTTTCCGAGACCCTTTTAAAGGTTTTTGACAATTTATATGGTATATAGTGGAGAGGGTTGCAACCACCTTTGTTTTGCCTATTTCTATTGAATACAAAAAAAGACACTGGGTATACAAAAAAAGTATACAAAGGTATACGCCTCCTGTCATAATTTTCCATTATATATATGTGTAAATATAACCAATTCTCCTTAAAAAACATAGTCAAATTCGTCCAAACAAAAAAGACAGACAAACCGTAGTCAGAATTAGTTAGGACGAGGATATACCACTCGTATGAACCCTAAATAATGCAAGATTGTTGATAATAATTTATTATTATGGTATAAATCCTGTTAATATTTTAGATAATTGCCTAAAAGATTACATAATTTTGAACATTATTTAATTGGGCAATGGTACATTTAGTTAACAGCAGTTCAACAAGCCATAGCCAAATCCACTTGACTCTATCAACATATCTTTCAAGATTATTAACTAAGGCATTTGACAATAGGAATCGAAGCGGCTTAATAGTGAAATAGGCTCAAGCCGCAGGATGTCCCGAAAATCGTCACTTTGGCCCACTCAAAAAAAACTAGATATCAATTTCCATTGATATCATCATTCAAAAGGCTATGTAACATTCTACAAATAACTAGCATTAATAATAGGAATAACTTTCTTAATACCAACAGAAGAGTTCTCAACAAAGCCGAGGTGTCTAGAGTTACAAATCCGTAGAAGTTTATGACCCGTGGTAAAAACCTCAATAATCTTAACCTCCATGATCGGTTTTCAAATATATTGTTTAAGCCATCATTCCTGAACCTACGTAATTTTTTCTTCCTCTCGGTGCGACCGGCAAAGTCCCGAATGATCTTTGTTTTCCTTGTTTTATCTTCTCGCATAGAAAATGTCAGATGCAACAAAAATACCAGTTTCATTAACATATTAGAACATGTTACAGTATGTTATAATATATAAAACTATCTTTTCTAACTCTAACACATGTAAATAGAAATTATTAAACGGGAGCACATGCTATTGTTATTGATGCCCGTTAAGAGAGGAGGAAGAAGCGTGGTTACTGTAGAGATCTTCGTAGAGAATTATGAGAAAATGAAACAGAGAGCAATCCAAAAACGCCTAAACATTAAGGAGTATGTAAACGAATTTTTACAAGGATATTTGGAGAAAGAGGAGTTCCTAGCAAGGGTTGCTCCTTCTTTATCGGTAGATTCCTATCAAGGAAACAGAATAACTCTAAAAGACGTCAAGAAAAAAATACTAGTGGATGTGTTCTATGTAAATGGAGAGTTGCAATGTGAGACAGACCAATCGAATAACTGCATTCATACAAAATTTATCTGGATGATTCCTGAAATCTCTAAAATCAAAACAAACGGTCAAAAAATTAACGAATGATTTCTCCATAATTTGACAGGATCATGAGTAGAATTATGTTACTCCAGTTTAGAAAGCAATATTTGTACATCCAAGTCTAATTTTAGATAATTCATTCACTGTCATGGTAGGATTTAGTTTGTTGGGTCTGGAAGGTCTAACTGAACACTTTTTAAGTCCCTTCAAAAATCGTGTTTATGATGCAAAGGGTTTATTTGGCACCATATGGAGTGGGTTTGGGTCACGCCAGCAGACTCTTGATTCTAGCCGAAAATATAAAAAGACCCGGCATTGAAATGCGCTTCTCATCCTTTGGAGAAGCCCGTAATTATGTTGAAAGCCAAGGATATGAGTGTGAAAAAGTTCCTCCAGTTGAATTCATGTGGGGAAGAGATGGCGAATTTTCAGTTATGAGTAATATAAACAAGATACCTCAATGGTTAGTCAATTTACCTGTTCAAATAAATAAAGAAATAAAATATATGAAGAATTTCAAACCCCAGATCATAGTATCTGATTCCCGGTTATCTCCTCTCATAGCAGCGAGAATATTGAATCTACCAAAAATCTTGGTAATCAATCAAGTCAAGTTATTACTTACTCCCAGACTAAGAGAGTTCAAGGCCGCAAGATTTTTTGAAACTTGTAATGGTGAGCTTATGGGGGGATTGTGGAACATGTCAGACAGAATCCTAATACCTGATTTACCTCCACCTTATACCATTTCAGAGAGTACAATAAATTCCGTAAAATCAATAAAGTTCAAATTAGATTATGTTGGGTTCATTACCCCAAGGGCTAAAATTACTGAAAATAGTCTTTCAAAGGCAAAGGAAGTCCTACAAATTGACAGTACAAAACCTCTTATTTTTGTCCACATAAGTGGCCCTACGGGCACCAGGATACCTATAATAAAGAAACTCATCGATGTTTTTAAGAATCTCACATCCATTCAATTTGTATTCTCCGAAGGAAAGTCAAACGGCGAAACTGTTCCCAGGAAAATAACTAGTAATATGTGGTATTTTGAGTGGTGTCCGTACAAAGACGAAATTTATTTTCTATCGGATGTCATAATCATGCGTGGTGGACACACCGCTATATCACAAGCCATACAATACGGAAAACCGATTATCTCCATTCCTATTCAAAGCCACGGAGAACAAATGTCAAATTCTTCCAAGATTGAGAGACTTGGAATAGGGAAGGCAATTGATTCTAAAAAAATGAATCAGACCATGCTTATCGATGCGGTAAACGAGTTGATTTATGATAATTCTTATAAAGACAAAATGTCAGATTTGATGAAATTAAGTAACAAACTAGACGGAATCCAAAATGTCAAAGATATCGTTCTTTCGTACGTCTAATGAAAATTTCTTAATGCTATTTGCGCTAATTGACCTTGTATACCTATCTTTAGCTTTTGCAAAATCCCTTGGTTCATGGTCATCTAAATAATTTCGGATAAGTATGCCTTGATTGATAGCAGAGTCTAAGCCAAATAATCTTGTCAGCTTCTTCTCAAATACTTGTGGAGGACAACCAAAAAGAAGAGGCGTGAGAAGTATTTTTTTTGATTGATTGAATAGTTTAAGGTTTTTCTGAATAAACCAGTTAGGATGACTATAAGGAACAAATGGAAAGCTTACGAACGACGAGTCAAAATCATGACGAAGTAAGATATGGATAATAGCTTGCTCATAAATCAAGCTTTGAATTGGGCTACCTTTTTGCTTGGAGATATTATCATCTCCATCCGCTCTTTTTGAAGTTCGTAACGACGACTGCTGTATATCAGGCATGGAGAAGAAATAAAATGTTACAGACTCAATAGGATAATGTCTAATTATTTCCTCAAATTTTCTTATTTTTTGGATCAAGTCAAGTTGATTGTGAAAGAAAAAAACTGGCACTGGCATATACCCTGAATCAAAGACCTGTACTAGTGACAGCAGAGAACAATCATCGTAAATTGGGCATGTAACATCAGACTGTAAGAAATTAAAAGGGGTGCAATCAGAACCTTTAAGCACCAATAAGCTTATGAATGCAATATCGTTCCCGATGAGTATGTACAAAATTTTATCGGCAAGAGGTTCATCTTGTACTGGAATAAGACCTTTTGCCTGGCTAGACAATTCAGTTTGAATAAAAAACTCTAAATCATGTTTAAAATATGTGAATTCATCATCTTTTAACTCGGTCCGTTTTGAAGTTTCTATCTTGATCAAGTATTTTTCACCATTCACAAATAACTTGGTTGCGATTGACAAAATGCTCCTAGATAAAGTATCATATTCAAGTTTTATGGCGGCTCCTATGAAAACATAAGACACACCAGATATCATTCGCAATAACTCAGCAGCTTGAACAAGTTGTGAATCATCGAATAAGAATATTATCACGTAGAATCCTTCCGTTTTGATAGACTTTGGTTTATATTTATTTGACTTTAGTAAAGTATTGGCTGATTTTTTTAAGAATTTTAAGAATGAAATAGACTTTATCGCGGGTTCCATCACAATGGCCCGATTATTACCTGTAGACAATGGAAAATTTATGGTTCTCATTTGAAAATCATGCACCATAGATTGATCATAATAACGTTCATTTTTCAGGGTAACAGTTATGAATTTATGAAATCGAGAATATTTTTCCCATCAGAAGCATTGGGGACACGTTGAAGATATTCCTTAAACGCTTCTTTTGCAGAGGCATCATTACCAAGATTTAAGTACGTAATACCCAGATTCTTGTAAATTGGTCCGTATCTTGACGGACTGATATCTATCGCATTTAGATAGTATTGTTTAGATTTTAGATAATTTTTCTTCTTAAGGTAATAATTCCCCAATCCTCTATGTGCTAGGTAAAATTTTGGATTTAATTCTATAATCTTTTTCATAAAGTTCTACACATTTTTCATCATCTTGCTCGTTAAGAATGCCTGCAATCATAAGCAGCAAATGCGGAAGTTGTTCTTTTCCTCTTCGTTGCTGGCAAGTGTTTTTGTAAGCAACTCTAAGGCATCTTTGGCCTTACCTTGGATTTTTAGTCTTTCAGCTTCTAAAGAAATTGATTGGTTTTTTCAAACGTAAATGAACTGTTTTTGAGTATATCTGTGCGTCTCCTGGGTATATCATCAAGGTCAAAAAATCTTCCTGAGCCCATTCGTTAAAAAATCTTTCTTCTGGAATGGCTCCAAATGAATCAGGTTCAGGAACATAAGTTATCAATCGTTTTTCCTCAGGATCATACCCAGTCACAATAGTAGCAAATTGAATAGTCTCATTAATCCCAGGTAGGATAACGATTAAAGGGATTCCTTGACCAAGTCGTTTCTTTAAATCATCTAAAGAACCACGATATACTTTGGATAATAAATTGAATTTCTCCTCAATAATTTCTAAACCTTCAATAAAAATCGTACCTCTATGATTAGGGTAGAGTGTAGTTCTCTGAGATATTTCGTCATCTGGGGTTATTTCACCCCAGAATTTTGTTAATACATTTATTACAAGCGGAAAAACAGCATTATCTTCATTTTTACTAACAAGGGGAAGTGTTATCTCTATATTATTATCTTTTTCATTTTTATACACAGCGTAAGTATATTAGATAGTAAATAAAAATCATAATGCTAACAACTATTTATATTTAGAAATTACGCTTGGCAATTCTAATGTATATTAAGAAAGTTCTCCAAAAGGTCTCTTCCGGGTTTGCCGCTCTTTTCGGGATGAAATTGTGTTCCAAATAGGGGTTTCTTATTAAGGCAGAATAATTCATTATCGCAATGAGAAGAAGTTCCCAACAACTTAAAATCATCTGACAAGGTTGAAATACAGAAATTGTGGCTCTCATACATCCTAACCGATTTATAACCGTCAAGTATAGGTGTAGGTTCTATTAGATCAATTTCTATTGTATCCTTAATTTTTTGAATTTTTCTTAGTGTGCACCCCAGAGTCAGTCCTAGAATCTGTCCACCATAACAAATTCCCAACAATGGTTTATCCAATACTAAACACCCTTTTACAATACGAGAATTAATTTTATTGATAAGTGAGGAATTCTGTTGACGGCCTGACAATATGACGTTATCAAATCTCTGTAGCAAATCTAAATGTGTATCAAGAGCGTGAATTTGATTACAATCGTAACATTCAAAACTATTCTCAAGCTCATTCAATAGTTCTACAATGTTTCCTATGAAGGGGGAAAAGTTGTTTATTAAAAGCGTTTTCAAGTGTGTTTTAATTTATCATATGCATTGAAATTATTTTTAGTTTACTATTACCGTAGCGACAATGTCCAAAATAGAGATAAATATTTGATAAAATATATTCAAAAAAATATTAATTTGATTGTTCTCTCATAGTGATATTACAAGGGATTTAGATGAGAGCCAGAAAGCCTATCATATTAGTTGATGATTCACCTCAATCACAAAAGATAATAGAACTATTCGAGGATAATGAAATAGATTTTGTAAAATATCATATCAAGAAATTTGAGGATAGTTGCTGTGGAGAGTTACCAACAACAAAGACCCCCTCAGTCATAGCAGCCGAAGGATCTTTAAGGAAGAGTCACTAATCTTATGCTATATAGAATACATGAAGGAAAAAAAGGTAAAGAAGATTTGGAAGGTGGGAAAGGTAAAAGCCCACAGAAAAATCATATAGATGAAACAGACAGCGCATACTGGTAAGCGATGTGCAATCTTTTCAAACCGGGTTAAAGCAATATTTGTTTAGATAGAAACGAGTGTGCTTCATCTATTTTGATTCGCTCCTGATTCATAGAATCACGGAATCTAACAGTAATGGTGTCATCTTCGAGGGTTTGATGATCTATAGTAAAGGCGAAAGGGGTTCCGATTTCCTCAAGACGACGATAACGACGCCCGATTGAGCCAGATTCATCGTAGAATACATCAAAATCCCGCCTAATATTGGATAAGAGTTTAGAAGCCTTATCCTTAAACTCTTGTTTTTTTATTAAAGGAAGTATACCTGCGTGAATGGGTGAAAGATATGGTTTTAGTTTCAAGACAACTCGATCGTCATTTTGCCTATCTATGAAGTACGAATGCTCTAGTATGGAGTAAATACACCGATCCACTCCCAATGAGAGTTCAAATACATGCGGTAATACCTTAGTTTCCTCATCCATTACCTCAAGATTAGTTTTGCTTGTAGCCGAATGTGACTTTAGGTCATAATCGGAACGATAGTTGCAGGCTACTAGTTCTAACCATCCGATCGATGTATCTACTTCAAAATCAAATGCAACAGTAGAGTAAAATGCTTTCTCTTGATCTGACAAACGTCTGAGTCGGGTCCTGTTCTTGTCAATTCCAGTCTTATCAAAGAATTCAACAAGTAATGCTAGATAATACCCAACTAACTTATTTGGCAGGATCTTTTTTGCTCCAGTGCTTCTTCAACGGACAGTTCTACTATACGAGTATCATAAAATCTCAAAAGAGTATTTTTTATTTCATCATATTTATTCAAATCATTTAGCTTCGCAGGGTTACAAAATACCTCAATCTCAGCCTGATAAAATTCCCTTAGACGTAAAAGTCCCTGTCTTGGCGATATTTCATTCCTAAAACTCTTGCCTACTTGTGCTATGCCTAAAGGTAACTTTCCTCTGCTAACTTTAAATAATCTAGAGAAATCGACAAAAATGGACTGACAGGTCTCAGGTCGCAGGTATGCCTCATCTCGATTTGGTCCAATCTCTATCTTAAACATCATATTGAACCTTTCAGACTTAGAAATTTCTCCTTTACAAAGTGGACATTTAATATTGTTCTGTAGAATTATATCGTCAACGCCTTCATTTTCCAACCTTTCAGGCACCTCTATCTTTGCCACTTCTTGTATTAGCTTGTCTGCTCTAAAGGAGCTTGAACATTTTTTACATTTGACTATTGGATCGGTAAAATTGGTCAAGTGACCCGAAGCCATGAATACATTTTTGCTCATTATTTGTGATCCATCTATCTCAAGCATGTTGTCTCTTCTAACCAACTCTCTCCTCCATAATTCTAAGAATTTATTTTTCATTCTTACACCATTGGGTCCGTACTCCCAAAATCCAGCATTTGCATCGGAATATAATTCACTGCTTGGAAAATAAAATCCTCGTTCTAGTGCTAGCTGTATTATTTCATCATATGTATTCATCGATAATTAATCATATATGAAAATTCAGATCCTTAAATCTATTTGTGGGAAAAAAATATTTTATTAGTATTTTTTTCATGAAAAAAGTAATACAAAATAAGAGAGATTACACTAAAAATTATTCAATAATGAGATTTTAATGATATTGAATAATCAAAACACAATATGAAAACAGATTAAGATGAAAGTAAACAATGAAAGTGGTTAAAACTCTTAATCAGTGTGAGGTATGAATAATTTCCGTTCAAGGGAGTGTCTGACAATAATGGCTCTCGCAGCTTCCAATAAACATAGTAATAATTAAGTTCAGATTCTAAAACCTGGACTTAATTATCTCAATAAATAACTTTGATCTAATTTTTACGTCTCATCGTATTTTGATTTGTCCTCAAAAGTAACTTCTTCATTTGTCACATCTGAAGTAATGATTTTGGTTTCCTTCACTGGTTTTTTTCTTATAACTACCTCTTCGCGAACATATGGATTCTTGATTATTACAGGGACCTCTCTTTTTAGTGGAATTGAAATCTGAGTTCTCGAAGATACTGGCTTTTCAATATCTGATCCTCCTAGCCCTTGGGTTTGGTAGGTAAGGGTTTGACCAGGAGGGGTTTGAGGTGTGGGGTTTGACCAGGAAGGGTTTGAGAAGATACTGGCTTTTCAATATCTGATCCTCCTAGCCCTTGGGTTTGGTCAGCAAGGGTTTGACCAGGAGGGGTTTGGTCAGCAAGGGTTTGACCAGGAGGGTTTGAGAAGATACTGGCTTTTCAATATCTGATCCTCCTAATCCTTGGGTTTGGTCAGCAAGGGTTTGACCAGGAGAGGTTTGAGAAGATACTGGCTTTTCAATATCCGATCCTCCTAATCCTTGGGTTTGGTCAGATGATTTTTCTATTCCTGTATCTTCATTGTTAATTGGTATACGTTCAATGGTAACTTTTTCATAGGTCAAATCTATCTCAACGGTTTTTGTTTCTTTAACAGGTTCTTTTATGATATCAACCTTATCCTCGACAACTTTTTTTGATACCTGTAGATTTTCGCCTATTACTGGAATTCTGGTTTCCATTTCTTTGGACATATCTGATGATTTAAATTTAGAATAATCCTTGAAAGCAGGGTCGGTTGTTTCCTCGTATCCCAATAACTCTTTTTCATTTACTTTAACGCGGAGTATATCCCCATCAAAACTTTCAGCGGTTGAATTTGGTATTACGTACTTTTCTTGTTAAATAGCCCCTTCTGTATGACAATGAAATTATCGCCAATTTCTACCACTTCTCCCAAATCCAAACCGTCGGTGCCAATTACTTCTTTTTTAATAACATTTTTCCAATCTATATTATCCTTATTGTTACTAACACGCACAAATTATATTGATAACAAGATATATAAAATAATATGGATTGAGATTTTATCCATTACCAATACAATATTCCTGAATTAAGAGATTTCTTCCTTGAAATTACCAGGAAATTTTAAAGTAAGTTTTTCTCGATTAACCTCAACATCGATTTTTCGTTTTTCATTGACTTGGTATTTCTTGATAACAATCTCTGCTAAAGCTTAACCATTTTCTTGTCGATAATAATTTCTTCACCCCAGAGTTCAAAGGTTTCTTGAGTATCGGTTTGATCGGTCTGTTGGATACCGGTTTGGTCGGTCTGTTGGATACCGGTTTGGTCGGTCTGTTGGATACCGGTTTGGTCGGTCTGTTGGATACCGGTTTGGTCGGTCTGTTGGATACCGGTTTGATCGGTCTGTTGGATACCGGTTTGGTCGGTCTGTTGGATACCGGTTTGATCGGTCTGTTGGATACCGGTTTGGTCGGTCTGTTGGATACCGGTTTGGTCGGTCTGTTGGATACCGGTTTGGTCGGTCTGTTGGATACCGGTTTGGTCGGTCTGTTGGATACCGGTTTGGTCGGTCTGTTGATACCGGTTTGGTCGGTCTGTTGGATACCGGTTTGATCGGCCTGTTGGATACCGGTTTGGTCGGTCTGTTGGATACCGGTTTGATCGGTCTGTTGGATACCGGTTTGGTCGGTCTGTTGGATACCGGTTTGGTCGGTCATTGTAACATACGAAAGCGAAATAGGCTTCTCACTCACCACATTCTTATTTGAATCTAATCCTTCTGGATCCCAGCAAACAATCTCTACCTCGCTACCAGTTGGTTCAGATTGTTTGATGTCCTTCTCATCCGTCTTTTCTCTCAAAAATGCGTCAGATATCTTGCTTTTTATTTGGAAGAAGATTTCACCTTTCTCCTTATCGCTATAAGAATCGAAAACTTTGTCGTTTATGAAAATTTCCTCATATTTTAGAGGAATCTCAATTTCTTCTTAACCGTAATCCACTTCTTTTCAATTTTCAAATTCCCATTCTCACTTCTTTTAGTAACGTCAAGCTTTTCGTTGTATAAAGGAATTTTTTGAACCAACTCTCAGTTTTGATCAACCCATTGCTATCAAGATTGCTAATTCGTTGATCATCCGATAATTTTATCCCGAATTTATTCTCATAAGATTGAGAGACCATGCATCTACCCTAACCTATGTTGACATGAATGGTATATACATCTTTTAGGAAGCATCATGTGAAATCACTACCGGTGCCTCATTTGTTTTTCCAGAATTGATGCCTTGTATATTTGATGGTCCATACTAGGTGGTTTAATAACAACAGGATAAGAATCGTAGTATTTCTTTTGATTGTCGAGTGCAAGAAAAACTTTCAGATTTGTCAGTGTCAGGTTTTCCTCCCTATTCGAATCACAAATATGGTAAACCATCTTGATTAATAAGTTTAATAATAATGAGAATCAAACTGCCTCGATAACTCAACCCCATATCAATGCTTGATATGCGACGCAGGACATTTTTGTTATACTCCAGGAGAATTTTTGAATAAGAAATGTGAAAATCCCCACCTACTGAATTGAGAATAAGACTAGAAGAATCACAATAATGAAATACCTTTTGACAACTTGGTGGGGAAAAATTATTGGGAAATTTTATAGCTTATCATGTAAAGTGGTATTCACCTAATATTATATTGGAAAGGTAATAAAGGCTCTTCAAAGGGTAACAGTTCCTTAAATGGCTGATCATTTCTTACAAGGCATGAACATTAGCACAACTGGATTTACCTAGTATGCATACCAATACACTTTGCCTTTACTACCTTTTTCAGTGGAGCTTGTTAATGGGTCTGGTATAAATAGTAGAGGTATCATAGTATTTAAACTATGTTTTCTCAAATAATTATGTAATATTTTTATATTGCAATCCAAAATTGGATCGATAATTACAATATTAAACAACATAGGATTTATTACAAGAATAAAGCTTTTATTAGAAATCTAGAGATAAATTGCAACTCCGAATCAAATAAGAATGAGATTTAGTTTGTAAATAATTCAAATATTAACACCCTTTAGATCATTGGTCATCTTTGAATGACCTTGAACCTTTTAATTTAATCAAACAAGATGAGCAATTCGATATCGTATTTGAACAAAATAGAGTCATCAATAATAGTCCGCATTTTTCCTGAAAATGTGAGAAACAAATTAGAGCAATCACGATTGTCAATGGATATTACTTACATAGAACATTTCTTACGAATTTGATGTTATCAAGGTCATTTCTAACTGAGTCAATGGGAGTTTCCATAATGAATGGAACTTGGCTTAGTTTCTTGTTATTTACTAAAGACCTTAACCCGTTTTCTCCAATTTTTCCTAAACCAATGTGATAGTGCCTATCAAGGTTTGATCCTAATTCTCCTTTTGAGTCGTTTAGATGAATTATTTTTATGTTTGTCAAACCAAGATTACTATCTATATTGTCAATAAGGGCCGATATACCACTTTCAGTAGATAAATCATATCCGGCGGCAAATAAATGACATGTGTCTATACACAATCCAAAATCTCTTTTCCCAAGGATATCGAATATGCTTTGTATTTCACCGATCTGGCTTCCAATACTATTTTTTTGCCCTGCACTATTTTCCAATAGGATTTTGACTTTGTTTTTTGATAGGCCCAGATCGCGGTAAGCATGTAATGATTTTGTACATGCATTTACAAGTTGGTTTATTCCATTTTTTGGGCCCTGACCCAGATGGCTCCCCAGATGTATAACTAAGTGAGGAATACCTAGCATATTACACCTTGTTATTNTTTCTAACAGAGTCAATAGGAGTTTCCCCATAATGAATGAAACTTGGCTTAGTTTCTTGTAATTTACTAAACATCTTAACCCGTTTTCTCCAATTTTTCCTAAAACCAATGTGATAGTGCCTATCAAGATTCGATCCTAATTCTCCTTTTTTGAGTCGTTTAAATGAATTATTTTTATGTTTGCCAAGCCAAGATGACTATCTATATTGTCAACAAGGGCTGAGACACCACTTTCAGTAGATAAATCATACCCCGCGGCAAATAAGTGACATGTGTCTATACACAAACCATAATCTTTTTCCTAAGGATATCGAATATGCTTTGCATTTCACCGATTTGACTTCCAATACTATTTTTTTGCCTGCACTATTTTCCAATAGGATTTTAACTTTGTTCCTTGATTGACCTAGATTGCTATAGGCATTTAATGATTTAGCACAGGCATTTACAAGTTGGTTTATCCCATTTTTAGGTCCCTGACCTAGATGGCTCCCCAGATGTATAACTAAGTAGGAATGCCCAGCATATTACACCTTGTTATCTCATCTGTCAATACTGATATTGATTTTTCTCATATTTCATTTGTTGGAGCCCGAAAGATTAGGCAAGTATGGCATATAATAAATAAACGGATTCAGGATCAATGGTGCTGTTGTCTAATTTTTCTTTAAAGATCCCGGTTTCATGTGGAGTCAATTCTTTAGTCTTCCATTGTCTTGGACTTCTAGTAAATACCTGAAATGCGGTGCAGCCAATTTTTCATAGCGTTATCAACTGAATTTGAAATACCGCCACTAATAGACACATGAACACCTAATTTTAAGACCAATGTGGATAATCTTGTAAGTATTAAATTTATAAGCTGATCATTTACAGCCCCACCCTTAAACTTCATGATTAGTGGACAAATGAACTATAAAGCCAGAGTCAATTCAGAATTATTACAGAATGGATATTCAAAAACCATACCATAATCTAAGCGTACTAAACTGATGAAAGGTCATGAAGAATAAATTTATAATTATGACAAGTCTATATCAAGAATAACTTCGAACGCAGCTTATATTTGTTATAACCTAATCGCGGACATAATCCTAGGGGTAAGAACACATGAGGAAGCAACGCCACAACTGGTTCGTTAACCCTATTCATACTCTTATAATGTCCGATGAAATCCGTTCATCTAAAAGTATGCTATCTCTAGCGAATTAAGTTAATTCATTTGATATTTATGAAGTATTGTTATTTTTCTGCTAAAGAATATAGAATAAATCCTTTGAAGTTATCCATCTAGATGCGGGGAAATCATTTTGTTCGAAAGACAGAATACCAAAGTCGATTTTGGTATTCTAGTTCTTTTTTGATGTGACTTGGTTTTTACTTTTTTGGCGGTGGAAAGTTTAGAAGAATACAAATGCAAGTTCCTTAATTCCTCTTACACATGAATCCCTCGCGACATTTACAAGATCAAGAAGAATTGAATAAAGTAGATTTGCAACAAACTATTCTAACTCTGTTTTAATAGAGGAATGATCATTTGGTTTAGTAATGATTGATTTTGTTTTTTGTATCAAAGAGTATAGTCGCTGATCATTTACTAATTCGATGTGTACATTTTCTTTGTTCTTTAGGGTGTGAAAAAGAACAATCCTGAGAAATTAGTTACGGCCATAAACCTATCCAAAAAATTTATTTTATAAATTATGGCAACGATTTATAAACGATGTCAAGAGAATTTGATTAATACATAGAAATTTCATGTAATAAACACTCTAAACAGCGCTGTATTAAAATAGTTATTTACACTTTATCGTTATAATAATTGGAGTTATTTTTACTAAAGAATAATCAAAATAAATTAACATTATTTGTTTTCAAACTGCTTATATCGTTTGTTTGAATCGTATGCTTAGATAAAGAGATGAATGATAAAGATCTAAATATTGTTTGAGGACTAATGTAATCAAAATTTTCTATTTTATTCCGATGTTCAAGATCGCAAGCCAGTCGGGCCATAAATGAGCCAGTTTTAAAAATAAATTAATATTAGATATACATAAAAAGAGGACAATTATCATCTAATCAAAAGCCGGGGTCGCCTAGCTTCCCGAAGGGCGCAAGCTCGGAAATTAGGAAACTATATAGTTTGTGGCCTGTGAGGGCCTCGAGGGTTCAAATCCCTTCTCCCGGCGCCCACTATGAGCATGGGCAATGACCCTGATATTAAAAATCATGTTCAAGATATACAAAAGATATACAAATTTGATGCTGTCCGGCCGTATGATCGACAGGATAGAAATGAACTAGTTTTTTAAAATAAATTAATATTAGATATATCTAATCAAAAGCCGGGGTCGCCTAGCCTGCATAAGGGACAATTATCATCTAATCAAAGCAAGCCTGGAAATTAGAAACTATATAAGTTTGTGGCTCGTGAGGGCCTCGAGGGTTCAAATCCCTCTCTCCCGGCGCCTTTTCTCGTCCGAATTACTGTTATTCTTAGCGTTTTCAAATCTAATTACATTACTGCGTTTTCATCTATTTCATTACCGAATTTCAGCTTTTGAAATTTGTATGTCATTGGAAGAGTCCTTTGAACCTGGTCTTCCACGGGCCACAACATGATCTTTATCAATCTCATCACAACTTAAACTCACATTACTAAATTCAGTAGCGCTGTTTTTGTTGATAGAATATTGAAAATCTTTTATAATATTCTCTTGTCCGGATGCAAGGCGCGACCCATCCTTTTCGTTCAAAATTTCAGAAAACACAGATTTAATATTTCCAGCGAATATGCTAGAGAGAAGTGGCAACTCCTTTTGTAAAACCTCAACCTTCTTTCTAATGAGGCATCTTAACTTTCTCTCATAGGATTTTGAAACTTGCTTTTGACCTTGAAGATATTGAATTTCAGCTTTTGATAACATGATATATGAAAATATTGGTCCTTCAAGGATTAAGCTTTTTCGTTTTCATGATTTGATGACAGTATAAAGGATTCAAGATTTTGAAAGGGTTGAATAGTATGAGTATGTTGGTGGGGGCCAACCCCATGAGAATCTAATTCAATACGCATATCTACACTGCGTAATAATTAAATCACTTGACTATATTCTCTAATCTAATGGGTCGAAGTATTCCTTCATTTAGACATTTAATTGAAATTGAGAGATTGAACTGGTCTGGGTTTAAGAAAGAACTTCTCTCTAAGAATGATAAAGAAGCATTTAACACCATATTTGAAAATGCAAAGTTGTACACACAGTATCTATCTAATGCCAACAGACCAGTGCCACTAGAGCCTATTATGATGGGTGCTTTATTCCATAACTATAAGATACTTTTGAAGTTAAACAATGAGAGCAGGTTAAGTAAAGATTTGATATTGAAGAGAGTATCAGAATTAGAAAGTGAGAAACCCTTAGCCAAAACATTGTTTGATAAAACCTGTGAAAGATGGCGCGGCTTGCTATATGCCCTTCATGAGGATGATAGAGAATATTTGCTAAGAATGATAGTTGATTGTTGCACTAGTTTGGATGATGATGTAGCCAAAATGATAATTAACAAAGTTTTAGAGTCTAATATTTCTATTCTTTTCTTTTTTCTGTCTTGTCTTGCAGAACCAAAAACTGATAGAGAGAATTAAGATTTCTGTTAAGAACAGTGAGAATATCAAAGTGAAAGGTACGTTGTTTGACTATTTGGACTGATATTATACTCAAAGTTTAAGTTGGGGCGGCAGTCGCTTTATAGAAATTCTTCTGGTAATTAATGAAGAAAGTCTTAATGCGCCGTCGTCAAATCTTTTGCAATTATCATATGATATATGTACTGCCTTTTTATTCCTGAAGAACTCCCAGATCTGAAGAAACATACGTTAAAAGCTAAATAGTACAGCTCTTTGGTTTGGTAATGATAGTGGTGTTGGTTTTAGTGTTTGGGCGCCCCAACCTAGCAACAGCACAACAACAAATAGAAACAAAAGAAAAACTAGACAAACTATGGGAGAAATTTTTAAACACAAAACCAGAAGAATGGAAAACACTGTATAGTCCAGAATATAAATTCTCTATAGACTACCCCGTAAACAATACCAAAGTAGAGGATGATAAGCCATCATTTATGTATTTATATGGAAAAAACATATCATCTCCATCATTTAATATGATTGTATATGTGCTAATGGGGTTAAGAATAGAAGAGAAATAGAATCAAGCTTTGAAAAGTTTAATACCGCGTTAGGGTAGCTTCCTTATATTTCTCCCTCATTAAGCCCTTACGATATGGCTTTGTTCTTAACTTATATTTACAGCATGGACAATAGGGACTTTGATCCCATTGTATGAATAGCTCACATACGGTGCATCTCTTTTGTCCTCCCGGATATCTAGATGGGATATTGGGATTTCTTTTGGCTCTGTATCTCTCGCATATTCCATTACAATTCAATTGTCACATTTTACGAAGAAATTTATACTTATAATCATTCTGGTACTTTTTTTTATTCAAAATATCTATTATATAACTATACCTGATTGTATACTAGGCTGGATTTATGAGATTTAATAGTCATGTAACGGATGCAATTGACTCGAATATGAAATGTGTTCATATGTTTTGGGCAAAATTGGGCGGCCCAACTAGGTGAAATATCAACTAATGTTCTTCTAATACTATCATTGGTAAAAACTGTGAATTCAAAAGAGGAACGTAAATTGATCTTAACATAAAGTATCTAGAGGAGTTTGAATTTATTTTTTTGTGTCAAATTTGTTTCACAAAGCTCAGTCCCATATATATTTAAAATCTCACTTAAGAATTAGATTACCTGTTTTTATGGTAGGCTTCGAGTCCCAAACTTGGTCTGGTTCAATTTTGTAATTTTTAATAACCAAGTTCTTATTCTATTAAGAAAAAAGAAATTATAGAATATTACAGTATCATCTTAATAGACCCTAATATTAAATCGTCGTATTACAGCGTGTACTTCAAATATTGTCGATACGAAGTGATTGGTCAAATCATTTGGAATTATATGACTAGGCATAATTTTGGGTATTTTATTCGTTCTTTAAACAAATACTTTAGACAACATCTCAACTGTCCCGGCAGGTAGTAACGAAGAAGAAGAAGTCAATTGCTTTGGTAGAATGTATTATAGATATGGAAAATCACACATTTAGTTAAAGAACTAATGATCGATATGATAATGACTATTGTCAAGGATTCCTTTTGAGTGCAGCACGTTTGTTGGTAATGATCAAAATCATATGAAAACGCTAGAGATGATAAGATCAAACAAATAAATGAATATAGCAATACAAAACTAGAAACCTAAATATTTTCCCAATTTGGTAGTCAATTTTGATAATTATTTGTTTAAATACAGCCATAAGATAGAACAATCATGAAAATCAGTTTAATAAAAACAATAACTTTATCTGTATTACTTGTGCAGGTTTGGCCACGGTTGTTCATCAAATCCAATATTCATCTGCATATTCCTGGGAAAATTGCGCAGAAAAGAAACAAGGAAAGGCCCCAATTGCCATTTCAGGAGACAATGTCTACGTCGCGTGGTGGGGAAACAGCATGGGTAATCACGAGGTAATGTTTAAAATTTCAGGAGATGTAGGAGAGACTTTTGGGATAAGATTAATCTTAGCAATTCACCAAATGGAACCTCGGTTGAAGCCGATGTGGCGACAAGTGGCGACAACGTGTATGTTACTTTTGCAGATAACATTACAGTACTCCCGAAGCATACCTTGTACTTCAAACGACAATGGGGAGACATTCAACCCATTGGTCAGGCTATCGAATGACTTTAACTCATCCAGCTACAATGAACCAGGCAATATCCAATATGACCTCTAACAATACGAAAATGCCAAACATAGAACTCCAAGTCGCAGCTCAAGGAGATAACGTGTATGTTGTGGCCACAGCGAGGACACCATTAACGCTACCGCTGAAGAAGATGTATTCATAAAGGTATCAAACGATGGCGGTCAAGTTTCTTTGGAAATGAGATCAATTGGAGCTAATCAGAGGGAGTGAAGTCTGACAGAATTCACATTGAGCTTTTGGATGACAATGTATATGTTACATGGTGGGACAAGAATTTAATGACTCAAAGGATACTCCCCTTAATGCGAATAAGCGAGGATGGCGGTCAGCTTTTGGGGATATGATTGACCTTTCTACAAATTCCACTTTAGCATCTTCAAGCACCCCAAACACCACATCATCTTAACACATTTTTTTTTGATTCATAATACTTAGCTTAATTGATGGTTTCCTAGAGATGAGGGTATAGTTTATCATCAATTTTATTAGTAACGTTATTTTCCCTCTCGATTTTCCTTTTTTGTTTATCTATTTATCCGCATACAACATTTATACATTCTTGGTTCAAATATCCAAAACAATACAATACTGTCCTCATCAGGAATCTCCTTAACAATTTAACTAATCCATACAATAGCGACATTATTATTAATAATACCATAGGGTAATAATACAAATGATTTTATAGTCTACTCAAACTCCACTTATAAAAATAAAGATAGACTATCCGATTGGGTGGACAGTAAGGGAAGATAATACATCCACAATTTTTCATGATCAAGGCACAAAACTCAATATTGTAGCGGAAATATTCACGCCGATTCAAAAGTTATTATTATTATAGTCCATATGTGGGAGCAACACACAATAGTGTTAGACTAGTAGTTGAAGACTACGACACTTTCGGTGATTATATTAATGACAATATTCAAAAATACCTTGGAAATAAAGATTCGGAAGAGGAAAAATCGAAAAAGCCATTGACTATAGCAAACAAGAGAATAGGAGCCATAGGTATGTTCTGTCATGGATTTGACCTCAAGAGTTTTTGATAAAAATTTCACGTTATCTGGTTACTCCTGCACATCAAATCTTTTTGACTATAGTTTTGATAAGAATAGCAAAGATGCAATGGAGGTGTGGGCTATCAAAGATGATAAGATCTATATTATAGAGTTTATCGCTCAGGATAAATATTATGAACAATACTTACCTGAAGTAAACGCTATGATCAAGTCATTTCAAATACTAGGTTAGCAGGTCAACAGCAGAGGTATTCACGCACTGATAAAATAACTGAGATTTGATTTAAACCAAATATTCATTCAGTAAGGTTAGACCATAAAGATTCAACCACAATGGCATAACAAATATTGCTTATTTCTGTCAAGAAGTTTCATAACTACTTTTCATGGGTTCAAATCCCATATCCTTCTGTTTTGATCTCAATTGAGAGATAGATTCCCTGAAAAATGGTTCAAGTCCCAACCACCGTGATGGTTAATATAATAAATTACGTAAACTAGAAGAAATCTGTCATTGTAAATTATTTGATATTAGGATCTTTTATCAATATTGAGCGGTCTCCTCGAGTATACCTACGGAGTTCAACCCACTAATAGTTATCTGCTACTTTTTTTCATGGGTTTGTCATTCTTTTTGAAACATTTTTACTTTATTTACCGTAGGAGTAGTTTTGAATTGATAACTATGTTTTCGTTCCTTGTGCAACTCAATTGACTTTAGTTTTTCAGACTATTGTCCCAAACGTGCAGGGTGGAAGGGGTAATTGGTTCCAAAGTGTAATACTACTAGGTTTTTATAACGATAGCATTTGGATTTTATTTCGTAAAATGACCAATCCTAGGACATATTGCAAAAAATTTGATGAATATGTCTCAATATAATAATCTAAAATGACAATTAATCTGGGTAGACGAAAGTCACCAGTATTCATAGCAAGTAGTCATAAGCTAGTCTTCGTTCTCTATATAATTGATTTAATATTGTATGATTAGGTTCTTTGAATGAATCAGTCCGTATTACTAGAATTGGTAGCGAATTAGGTGCGATTAAGTCTCTCATGCTAAAGGTTCATTTAATTGATTCGCACTAAAAAAAAATTAATTATTTTCAAAATGTATGGATATTTCAAAAAATTTGACTATACAACTTGTACTTTATGAATGGTAATAAATCCATTGTCACCTATTATTTGTTTTAAAGGTAATAGCAATGGTTCTATCTTGTCTTGCTCATCTATTGTTTCAATCATCATAGGTTGATTTATCATTAGCCCTTCTAAATGAACTGTTGATTTACCTCTCCTTCCAAAGCCATCAACACCCAACCATACTATAGCACCTAAAACCTTTGACTTCATCAAGAAATCGATGATAGTTTTTTCCAGTCTTTTTCCATCCACATTATCATTTTTCTTTATGCGAATGTTTAAACAAATCATTTCTTTTAGTGTCATTACTATGAAATCCCTATTGCAGTAATTGAGTTATTAATATTCTTCCCCCATAAAGAGCCAAAAACGAAAATCCTACATTTGCAATGGTATTAACCATCATGTTTAGAATTTGTTTATTTTCTATCATTACTATATTTTCTAATGCTAGGGAAGACATCGTAGTTAGAGACCCGCAGAATCCAATTGCTATTAGAAAAGAGTATTTTTGATCTAAATTCCAGTTGACCAATAAAACAGAAAATATTCCCAGGATGAAGCTGCCTATAATATTTACAATTAAGACGTTTGAACCTATTGTTCCAAGTAACAACGGAAAAGAGGTAATTTTGTATCTTAGGTAGGCACCTAAAATTGCTCCCAATGCTAGTAAAATAAACTCAAATCCTTTCATTTTCAGTCAATGTCATAAATCATATTAAGTGTCATTGATATTTGCCTCTAATGCATTCCTAAAAACATAATAGAGATTCTGAAAAATTAAAGTTATTAATCATTAACCCCTTTAAGAAAGCAGGCAATTTGTCATATTTTAGATTGTACTTACAATCAAAATTAGGGTTTAGTCTTTTATCTGAATTTACCCCAATTGAGATATCGGCTTTCTTAAAAGCTGGATTATCATTTTCTGAATCACCAAGATAAATAATTTTGCCTTTATTAGAGATTAAATTTAATTAATTCTGAACTTACACAATCATAAGCATATTCTTTACTGATGTAAGTTACTCATAAATATCAATAAGGGGATGAGAAGAATATTCTTGAACAAAAAAATTTTGAAATAATTGCTAAAATCTTTACTAATACTTTATTTGTCTTAGAATTGCTAAATATTTTTTGCAGTTTCCTTTTAACTATTTTCCTATAGTTATTAGAATTACTTCTCCCAATCTTTTTGAGTATTATTTCTCCAATCAATTGTAATTCCTCCTAATACACCTTGAGCAATTGTTAGAATTTCTTTTCTATCTGTAAAGATGGGTAATTACATTCAAAATACCTTGAAATCATTCTTAAAATAAAGAGAGTTTTTTAATATGGTATCAATTTCAATCAGCAAGTGTCTGGAACGGATATATGGGATAAGACGTTTTCCTTTTAGAAGCATTTCGTTCTGGAAATCAACGTGGCCTGTTGCCAATGAATCCTTTGAAGATTCCTCTCCTAAGAACAGAGTCTCCATACCCAGCCATAAGAGATTATTTTGAAAATTTTCAGTTCTCTTATACAGAAAATAAAAATTTTCATCTCTGATAAGGATACAAATTGGGATCCTAGAAGATAGGACATAAAGTTTCTTCCAACTGAGTTGAATGCAATTCCTGATTCGTTATCGTATAAATTGATGCTAGCAGTGGGGCACAAGGTCCCATCATAATCGGACAAGATTGCCAATACCCTATTGTCGTCCAATACAAAATATCTATGAACATGATTAATAAATGTAACTATCGTTACATTTCATACAAAGAAGGACGCTACAAGTCTTTTGTTACATCATTCAACTTTATTCATGAACTTAGTTATCTATATCAATATTCTAAACCCTACAAATGTTCAAGACATAGATTTAGAACAGGCACATAATCCTAGAATAATTTTTATTATTTACGAAAATGTATTACAAATAATTAGATGATAGATAAACCGTTATCATGGATTATTGTATTTTATGATGTACCATCTGAACCATCTAAGCTAAAAGTCAGAATGTGGAGAGAATTCAAAAAACTTGGAGCCGTTTATCCACAAATGTCCTGTTGTATATTACCTAATAATAGTGAATCTAGTGAAAAAATCAATGAAATTTCTAAAATTATTCGTGACAATAGCAAATTCATTGAGATATCTACGAGTGAATTTAGTGAAAAAGAACATAATAAAATGTTAGCCTTGTTTAGACAAGAAAGAGACAAACAATATGACGAAATTTACGAGGAATGCGAAGAGTTTATTGATGAAATTAACTTGAATATCCAAAATAAGAAATTCACTCAGGAAGAAGTAGAAGAAATGGAAGAAGTATTAGACGGCTTAAACAGGTGGGTAGAAAAAGTTCTATCAAAAGATTGGATAAAAACTTCTACCAAAATAACACATCTAAAACAATGTTTGAATAAATGCCAACAATCAATGGATAACTTCGCAGAATTTTCTTTTGGTCATAAGAGCAGATAATTTGCATTAGAAGAATTTGGAATGATTCGGTGGAAATCAGATCCATATGGCATAGAGGTATAGTGAAACATGCGTTTGCATTTGTCAATGTGTGGTAAGATTTTATGAAAAAAATTGTATTACTAAATATTAATAATAGTAGAAAACCTCTTTAATGTAGAAATAAAAATTATGGTTATATCTTGCTTCATAGTAGAATCAGCTTGATAATATTTTTATATTTTGAAATCTTCTACATATGAATGGTGGAAGACCAAAAAGCTTCACCAAATAATGCAGGAATAACCTTATCAAAGAATTCATTCGGGATTAAAATGTCTTTTGCATTGTCTATTTTTTTAGTCATATTATCTTCATTATGCATGGGAGTCTTCTCTTTGCAAGTTATAGCTCATCCGTTTCCAATCTCGTATAAACCTCATCCTAATGAGATAATAAATTTCACACCGACAATTCCTCATGAAGTTGTTATCATGTTCACGGATAGGCCAGAAATTAAAGCGAGTAGTCTTAAAGTCATAGACTCAGTTAATGGAAGAGTAGATAACAATGACCTCAAATTAGTATCAGACAAAATCCTTTCTGTGTCTTTGAATAATTCTAAACTACATATAGGTAACTATACAGTCTATTGGTTGGTCTTTTCTAAAGATGACGGCTATTCAACAAAGGGCTCTTATGAATTTTCAATCGTGAAATATTAAAAACTGGTTTCCATATTCATATCAATATCTTTATTGTATCTCTAATCGTTTTTAGAAGGGGGCCAACATCCAAGGTATCAATGAAATCGCCCCCTTTCTCCATATTAATGAAATAAAAAAAACGGTAAAAATTACTTAGTATGGGAAATTTCTGTAATAATCCTTTCAGTCAGGTCCGTCTGCAGATTTGAGGAATGTTGTAGGTTAGATTCATGTGTTCAACTGATTTAATGGTCATTCTAGTAATGACTGCTTTTTCGGAGGAAAATATGGATTTATTTGAAAAAGAATTGATAGAGTACTGCAAAAACCAATAAAACTTTCCTCTTTTAGAAAGGCAATTAAGGAGACTATAAAATGAGAATGGGAAAAATGAGTCAATTTATGAATAATTTCATCCGAGTAGCCCTTTTGAGACAAACACAGATGGAGCATCAAGCCTGAACGCCGCAAAGTAAGATAGTTCGAACTTATATTAACAGTATGAGGTATCGCGTTATTTAGAAATATTTAGCCATCTATATAATATGAAGGAAAGAAATATCATTTCGTTGCCACCGTAATTAGGTAATCCATTCTCAATATATTATCTATAATATATTGTTTCAAAATCTTGATGTAGTCTTTTCTAAATAGTTCAATTCTCTCATAATCTTGTTGTTTCATTAAGGTGTTTATAACTTGAATCATAAAACCAGCTTTGGTTATCGTATCTTGCCAGTAGTGGTTGGGACTTAAAATTGGAATATTAATAGTACCTCTTTCAAAGAATATGTCAATAATGCCTGGCAAAAGTTGTTTTATCTTTTCTGGCTCTCCCCAATTATAGGGAGAAAATGCTTCATTGTGAGGTACCGGGTTATAGTTAGAAACAACATCAGATAGTTTTCCTACAGCTAATTCAGATGGCCAACTTGTAAAACCCAAATGCCCGCCTTTCTTTAATACTCGAATCATTTCCTTGCCTGCTAATTCTTGATTTGGCGCAAAAATATGACCGAAGGTTGACAATACAACATCAAAGGATTCATCTTCAAATGGAAGGTTTTCTACATCACCTTCTTTCCATTCTATTCCACTAATTCCAGCAATTTTTTCTTCTTCTTTAGCTAACGTTAAAAGCTTTGGAGTAATATCAATCCCAGTTACTTTTGCGCCCAGCATCCTAGCAGTTATTGCAGTGTTACCATATCCGCAGGCCACATCTAAAACGGAGTCGCTTGCCTGTAAATTTGCAAGTCTTGTCAAACTAGCTGATACTGGTGGAATAAATTGACCCCTGCTTCTCCAATCTCCTAAACTCCAAATCTCTTTGACCGCATCTTTGCTATCATTCAACTATGAATTCATTAGCGTGCCAAGATAAATATCAATCCGACAAAAGTTTAATTTATCTTTTAACATCTTGTAAGACAACCTATATTGGTTCATACTCATTCTGTTATTTACTAATTGGTTTCTCTTTTGGTTGAGAATGAATTTTGGTTTCCGCTCTAGATTTATCTTAATACCTCTTAGGCGATTAATGTTCTTTACCAATCCTAGAGATGAATTAAATGAATTAGGGGACGGTTATTAGTATATAAAGCAAAATCACACCCTTAAACTCAAAGTGAACCAAACAGTTAGAATTATTCTACTAATATTCTATTAAATCTGATAGTCATAATTTACAATGATTATGATATTGAAATTCAATTCTGGCAAAACTAAATACTAAAAGGATTAATGGAAGTTGGTGAATGCCTATTTAAGTGGCTAATAATACACCAGAGGAATTGCTAAACCGTGTTACGGAATGCATTAACAGTAAGGATGTGGACTCTTTTATTTCGCTTTATGAACCAGAAGCTAGTTTGGTTGATGAATCAGGAGAAAGTATCAATGGAAGGGAGAAAATTGGAGAAAAAATAAAAGGCTATATGGATATGAATGGAAAATCGGAAAGTTCTGTAATAAAGGTTATCCAAGCAGGCGACATAGTACTTGCTTTTAGGGATTGGACTTACAAAGCTTCAGGTCCTGATGGGACTCCAATTAACCTAGGTGGAACAGCAATAGACGTACTTCGAAAACAATCTGATAACACTTGGCTCCGTGTTATAGATAGCCCTTGGGGAATTAAAAAATAGAAATTATTTCTATTTTTGACTATTTGATTCCACAGATATTTCAATATCTAATATCTATTAACTAAACGGATTCATTCTTCTTACGCTAATTACCAATTGATGTTTTTTACGGTTTAACGGTGATATTTTTCTCCTCTAGGGTTTTCTAATATTTTATAGATTATTACTGTACTTTACCAATCCTAGTAATGAACTAATTGAATAGGTGGCGACCTTTAGCATGTAAATCAAACAGTCAGAGTCGCTAATTCTCTCCGTAAGTGAATTATTATTGCTTTTTATGAATTACAAATGCTTGATACTACTCAATCTTTCGATTTCCTTATTTTGTTCTAGTAGTAACGACATTATAGTTGAAAGCAATAGTTCTGTGTCGCTTACTGAGTTGGTCTTTATTGAGCCATGAAATTTATGATAACAGTTTGCAGTCATTTTTAGCACTGACTGTTTATCCTCATCAGATTTCAAATTAGAAGAAATTGGATTTAGTTGTTTCTTTATTCTTTGATAAGTGCTATCATTATTCAATAAAGAATCATCCGCCGAGTCAATATAGCGATACATAATTACGATAAAGAGGCAGTGAGTCAAAAAGATTTGTACCATTCTCACGGTCATTGAATTAATCTTAAACAGGGCAACCTTGTTTAATGAACAAATACTATGGTAAGTGTAGATGCTACAAGACTGAAATCTCTAAAGAACCTACAAAAGAATCTGATGGTCTTAGGATTCTGGTTGCCCGATATAGACCACGATGTATGCGTAAAGATGACGAGAATAATCCTGGTTATGAGATAACCCATTTGTTTATTTGTTTGATTCTTACTCATTAATTAAATTGTTAGATATTGAAGAAGTTTTCGTTACCAATTTATTCAAAAAGCATAAAGGTAGAGAACCCTATAAGGGCTTTTACAGCGTAGGGAAGCGAATTTATCAAGATGAGGGCGAGGTAATCCCCAAGAGCATTGTTTTGAACATAGTGGGTTTAGAGGTATTGAGGGCTAAAATCGACCATTTTGATTGACAAATTACCACCAATTTAGATGTCAAAATCCAGATCAACCAAAGGCAAACAAGAATAAAACCTTATAAAACATCTTTGCCAAGTTTGTTGTTTATTTCTTGTGCAATCTTAACAATAACCATTAGATACAAAATTATGCCATCAATATCATGTTATTTACAAGATATGGCTTAACCATTTTCTTCATGATTTTGACTATAACAATTGGTTTAAGTTCAGTTAATCCTTTGTCTTCCTCCACAAATGGAAATGCATATGCATTGGAG
>JARFXS010000133.1 GCA_029194465.1 Candidatus Nitrosocosmicus sp. | reverse complement strand
CTACAATCTTGTCACTATTTTTACAATTTTCTTGAATTCAAAATCAAAGATAGAAAATCTTACAATTATCAACTCATTTCCCTCACGCCTGTTTGATTGTTGATTATGAATTGCAGGATCTTTGGACGCGCGGGAGATCGGTCCTGAATTACTCCAGGACATATCAAATCAGTGAATGTGTTAATTACTTCCAAAATTCTAAAACTGACAATACATTGATTTTTGTTTAAGGAATAGACACAGATTGAACATTTAACTGTTAATATTTCAATGTGGAAAACCGAAACTATCTATGTTTTCCGGAGGTTGAACTATCTGGTATTTATACATCTCACTAAGCCTAAATATGGAATAATGATCGATGAAGAGCTAGAACTGGCTCCAAGTTGAATAATGCCAAAGTTATAATAAAGTCAGATGCAAAACAGCTTATTATGACAATGGATGGCGGTAATAGAAGAGGTATTGATATGGAACAAACAGTAAATGATTTAGTACAGGAATCAAAGTTACTTGAAGCTTATTATAATGATGTAGTAGCAAAGGAGTCCGTATTACATCGACTATATGAAGAGTCTCATAACTCCTTTGAAGCATTAAGATCTTTGTCCCCGGAATCCGAAACAATCTCCTTAGTACCTTTAGGTATAGGTGTTTATGTAAAGAGTCTTATTTATCCACCAGAAAAAGTTCTGGTAAATATCGGTGCTGGGGTAGTAGTTGAAAAGAGGAAGGATGATGCTGTCAATTTCATAGAGCAACGCATAAAGGAATTTGAATTGGCTACCAAGCAATTGTCAACACAAAAACAACAGATTTCGCACCGCATGATGGAAATACAGAATACTGTAAATTCCTATGTTGGGCAGATGCGAAACCACGATGAAACAGCACATTCCCATTCATCATCACACTCTCATTCCCACTCCCACTAGGGACTTCCAAAATCAACCAGAAAAAGTATTAGATTATGTATTTGGGATGCTTATATGTTTGATAAATTAAAGCGAGCATTCTCTAGTGCTGCAAAGAGCATTAGTCAGAGGGAACTATCTGATAAAGATTTGGATGAAAGCCTTTTTGATTTAAATGTTGCCCTTTTGGAAAGTGATGTTTCACAAGAAGTTATAGATGATTTATCGCAGCAAATAAAAGACAATTTGGTGGGTATGAAATTACAAAAGAATGAAACTACTGAACAAGTTATTGCAGCTACTTTAAAAGAAAATATTTCAAAGATTCTGGCAAAGACAGGATCAGTTGATTTGATTTCTGCGGTTAATGCAAAGAAGCAACGCAAGGGTGGACCGTTTAAAATTGTATTTTTGGGAATAAATGGGACAGGAAAAACTACTACTGTAGCCAAGGTAGCTAATTTATTAAAAAAGTCTGGATTTTCGGTAGTGATTGCCGCCGCTGATACTCACAGGGCTGGAGCTATCGAGCAAATTTCATCACACGCAGAAAAACTATCTATAAAAGTGATATCTCAAAGATACGGTGCCGATCCATCTGCTGTTTCCAGGGATGCATTAGAGTACGCGAGCAAACACTACATTGATGTTGTATTAATTGATACTGCGGGAAGGATGCAAACTGCAAAGAATCTAATGGATGAAATTGGAAAAATTGTAAAGGTTATCAAACCTGATATCAAACTATTCGTTGGTGATTCTTTATCAGGCAATGACACTATTAATCAAGCACGAGAGTTCTTTTCATATACAGAATTTGATGGTGCAATCCTGACCAAAACCGATGCTGATGCGAAGGGCGGGTCAGCAATATCCATATCTTACATTACCTCTAAACCGATTATTTATCTAGGTGTTGGTCAAGGATACGACGATATCATCAATTTCAATAGAGAAAGATTTGTTGAGACTATTTTCAATAATGAGTCGCTCCTTGATTCTTACCGCGGTACTCAATCATCACTGTCCAACGAGAATTATGTGACCCCTGTTATAGAGGAATCTACTACTAGTGCTAATACGTATAACCAATTAAAGATTGATGTTTTAGAAGAAAATGGCAGAGTTATAAAACAGGATTCTGTTTCAGAAGGTGGTCCTGATTCAGAAATCCTTATAGCGGATAATAACACTGAAGTGTTGCCAGGTCATTCTAAAGAATCTAAGAATGATGATTTGGAAATAGATCCATCGTCTTCGTCCGACACTTCTGTTGAACAACAAGACTCATACTCTAGTGAGAAATCAACTAGTGAAAGTAAAAAGATTTCCGAGACTATACAAGTGAAGGAAGAACAAGTGAAGGAAGAACAAGTGAAGGAAGAACAAGTGAAGGAAGAACAAGTGAAGGAAGAACAAGTGAAGGAAGAACAAGTGAAGGAAGAAGTAGAAAAGAAGGAAAAAGCTGAGAAAAAAAGCCGATTCGGATGGTTTAAGAAAAAGAAATAGGTATTTGAAAGCATTAAATTAAAGATTTTTTTCAAAATTAGTATTGAAAGAAGATATCCTAAGTCTTCAAGATTTGAAGTCTGATCAAATTTTAGCCCTGCTGGATCACGCATCATCCTTGAAAAACCAGTTTAAAACAGAAGGTTCGAATCTTAAATACCTAAATGGAAAAATCCTGGGAATGATTTTTCAAAAACCCTCAACACGAACTAGAATAAGTTTTGAAACTGCAATGCTTCAATTAGGCGGGCATGCAATAAATCTGTCTTTTAATGATTTACAGTTATCTCGCGGTGAATCAATACAAGATACATCTAAGACCATTTCATTATATGTTGATATTTTGATGGCACGAGTCTATGATCATAAGGATATCGAACAATTATCAGAATATTCTGCCATTCCGGTCATAAATGGATTATCTGATTTATTCCATCCATGTCAGATTTTAGCGGATTTGCTCACCATCCTCGAATATAAAAAAAAATTAAGAGGGATCACTATGGCGTTTATTGGAGATGGCAATAATGTTTGTAATGATTTACTCCTAGGATGTTCAAAATTGGGAATAAATATTCGAGTTTCTACCCCACTGGGTTTTGAGCCACCAAATTGGATAGTGGAAATAGCAAGAACATCAGCTAAAAAAAATGAATCGGCATTATTGATAACATCGGATCCTACAGAAGCAGTTTTTGATGCCGATGTGATAGTTACCGATACTCACATTTCGATAGGGAAGGAAAATGAATTCGACAGTCGAGAAAAATTATTTTTCCCTAAATATCAGGTTAATGATGACTTGATCAAATATGCAAAAAAAGATTTCATTTTTATGCACTGTTTGCCTGCAAAGAGGGGGAAAGAGGTTACATCTCAGATCATTGATGGCCCCCATTCTGTCATTTGGAGCGAGGCCGAAAATCGTTTACATGTACAAAAAGCCTTATTGATCAAGATCTTGGGAGATTCATCAACAAAGAATAGGAACCATTCTTGAATAAAGAATATCAAATACTTTAAAATATTCTAGATTTTGAAATAATTAAGTATGACAAAGTTTTTGGTGGATAAGGCCGTAAACATTCCTGAAGGTAAACTAAAAAATATTACTGCTGCGGGTAAAGAAATCGTAATAGCTAATGTTAAAGGCGAATACTATGCAATTAATAATATATGCACTCACGCAGGAGCCGAATTACACGAGGGGGTATTAGAAGGCAAAGAACTTGTTTGTCCATGGCATGGTGCTAAATGGGATGTACAGACTGGTGATCTTATCTGGTTTCCCCAAAAACTAAAAAACCAACAGCCATACAATGTGCTGATAGAGGGTGATAATGTATTTGTCGAAATATAATATTAGTAAGAGGATAACCGTAACAAAAAAAGGTAAATATATGTGAAAATTAGTGAGTTTATTTCAACGCTGCCCAATACGGTATTAACCGGGGACAGCGTTGTTATTCCTGATGACTTTATAAGGAAGATGTTTTCGATTTCGAATTTGAATAAAGATGATATATTTTATCATCTTGGTATTGGTAACAATCCTTCAACATTACAGATTGCAATAGAAGAATTCAAAGTTAAAAAAGCTGTAGGCATAGATATTAACACCACAGTTATTGATGAAATTAAGTCAAAAACTAAAATCAAAAATGTTTATGCCCTTAATGAAAACGTAACTAGCTGTTCCTTATCCGAAGCAACCGTGATTTTTTCTTGGTTTACAGATGAAAAAATAAACAAAT
>JARFXS010000132.1 GCA_029194465.1 Candidatus Nitrosocosmicus sp. | reverse complement strand
TTTTTGATAGTTCAAAATCACAAAATATGTTTGAATATTCTAATCTTACAGATGAAGAAAAATACGTGTTTTTTGGAAATAGAGAAAGAGAGCAAAGGATTAACATAGTACTAAAAATGCTACTTGAAGGAAAATCGAAAACTTTAGAAAAGATCGTATCTTCAATTAATCAGAATTTTGTAATTATAAGGTTCTTAGATTCCATGGAGCAATTTGTAGGAGTTAATATGAATAAATATGGTCCTTACCAGAGAGATGATGTAGCAATTTTACCTTTTGAAAATGCTAGATCTATTATAGAAAACAATAAGGCTGTCGAGATCCGTAAAGTCGATTAATTAATAATTAATAATTTCATGAATTCGCTAGTTTTGATTTCAGATCTGTCCAATCCTGCCAAGCCCAGCTAGTCTAGCATAGTGTACTTTTACTTTAATTTTTTTTCTTCTGGGTTTTGTTTTATATAGTATTCTGATATCTTCTTTGAATAACATTTGCTACATAAGAATCCTGAAATATTCCATTGTGGCATTGCCTCGTATTTAAAATCACCAATTCTGTCATTACATATACTACAGTTGATTTTTTCTCTCCCTTTCAGCATTCTCTCGTTGCAATAAAAGTACAGAAACCAGAAATAAAAGTTATTCATTTAGATTCGCAAGCTGTTATTCCCTTTTTCATTAATAGTAGGTAAATATGAAATTACAGTCTTTTTGGTCAAATAAGATCATAAAAGAAATTAATAAGGGCGTTTTATACAATTTGTTGTCAATATGGTTGAAGCTGATAAGACTGACAAAAGAGCTTTTTTAACGCTTATGGGAATGGCGGTTATTGTCGGAATAATTGCTTATTATTTATTTACTGCAGCTACACCAAAAGCGGGTGTAGTTGATTCTATTTACAGACAAGAACTTCCACCACCAGCTCCTGTGGCTAGTGCTACTGATGCAGCTGAGGCTGTAGATGAATCTGCATATGCCAATAAGGTTGAAGTGCAAATATTAAAGGGTTCATCTACACAAGGAAATCCTGCCTATGGACCAGACCCTGCTAGTGCCTCTAGTGATGCATTAGTGACTTGGGTTAACGACGATACTGTTCCACACACAGCTACTAGCGGAACCGGACCTGAAGACCCAGAAACCGGAAAACTTTTTGATACAAGTATTATAATGCCAGCTGCTAAAGCTAGTGTACCTGCAGAAAAAATGGGTCCAGGCGAACATAGTTACCATTGTACCGTTCATCCATTCATGAAAGGAACAATAACTATAACCTAATTTTTTTTAAAATATTCATTTTTTTGTACACTTTTTAAAAAATTCATATAAAGTATTATACATTAATCAATTAATTAACCAAAATTTGCACAAAATATATAAATTTTATAATTATAACAGTGTTATTTTGACGAATATTTATATTATGTATTGATATATAAAATTTTATGTCATTCTTAACTATCAAAGATCTAAATGTCAATATTGAAGATAAAAAAATACTTAATGGTGTTAATTTGGATGTCAATAAAGGTGAAGTTCATGCCATTATGGGATTAAATGGCTCTGGAAAAAGCACATTAGCCAACGTTTTGTTGGGTCATCCGCGATATTCCGTAACTTCAGGTGATATTTTAGTTAATAATGAAAGCATAATTGATTTAAAAACAGACGAAAGAGCAAGGAAGGGATTATTTTTAGGATTTCAGTATCCGACTGAAGTATCTGGAGTAGGATACAGTCATTTCTTACGCAATGCCTATAATTTATTAAGTAAATCCCTGACAGCCGAACAAAAAGATCGAGAAGTTTTCATAACCGTAAAAGAATTCCACGAATATCTAAAGAAAAATCTAGATAATGTGGGTCTAGATCCGAGCTTTTTAAGCAGATATCTTAACGAGGGTTTTTCCGGAGGAGAAAAAAAGAGATCTGAAGTAATGCAAATGCTGGTCTTAAGACCCAACCTTGCTATTCTTGACGAACCTGATTCTGGATTGGATATAGACGCTGTAAAGTCTGTTGCTGAAGCCATCAATAAATTAATTGAAACTGGTGCGGGAGTAATAGTTATTACCCATTATGCACGGATTTTGCGTTATTTGAAAAAACTAGATAAAGTTCATGTAATGTCAAAAGGAAAAATAATAAAAACAGCCGGAAAGGAGCTATCGGAAGAATTAGAGTCCAAAGGTTATGCATGGCTTGGACTGTCTGATGAATCAGTAGATGCTGTATAAAGAAAGACATCTAAGACAGATTACTGACCTTTCATTGAACCACCTAACCGAGCCGGGTCAACGAAGAATAGATACTAGCAGATTACGTTAGCCTTTCAATACCTGAGATAAGTGTCGGGAAGTTTATTATCTTCCATTGCTAGGTTATATCAAGTTGCAACCACGACGTCTTAGGTCCGCTTGCAAGCAAAAGAGTAAGAACAAGATATACTGTCGTTCGAAATATGAATAAAGGTGATCCATATGAAAAAGAAGATACGGATAATAAAAAACAATGATCGGATGGATCAGGGGACATTCTTTGAGCCAAATTCTGCTACTTTTGAGCCTACAAATACACACTTGGAAAGTAAAAGAGACGATCAAGTTAGAGAAAAAACAACGGATAAAGATAAGGATAAAAAGAAAAAGGTTGCGAATAAAAAAGATACTACTAGTCGTGGCCTAAAATATATCAACCCTTCCCAAAGAAATCACTCTTCGATTTACGAATAACCCTGACCATCACAGTTTACTCATTATAAGGTGAGGAGATTATTAAAGACGGATTCATTTAATCTATTATTATATGAATGCCTAATAATCATTCAAAGGCTCATTGACAGGATGACACCATATCGTTAGAAAAAATAAATGTCAATTGAGCGGATGTTTTACTCACTTAAGGAGAGAAACTAGTCGATATTATAGTATTTTTTATAATTTTTATAATATGTGGATGAAAAGACGTAAGTTCTGGATATTTACATGTCTTTTTTGAAATATCTATACCTGAGGAATAGGCTAAGAATGCTATAGGTAAATTAGAAGTTGGATGCTTGCTTGCTCTTTGCATCGTATTTCAGGTTCACAGATACTAATGTTATATAAACAGATTCGGATTATACACAGATATATATTAACAAATTATGACTTTATTGGTATACATCGGTATACTTTTTTATCAATAGTGAGGATAAACGGGACTGATAAAACTTCTATACTGGATATATTGATCAATCTGTTTATAAAGCGTTATTTGTTTTCTGGATTCAAGCATCTTGATTGAGTAATGTAAAACCCAAGTGCTCGTATAAGTATTGATAGTATTTGTTTGTCCAAAATTTTTTCTCATCTTAAACTGCTTTGCCTATGTTCCGTTCATATTGAAAAATGACATTATCTAATACCACCTGACAGGTTATGTGTTATTGTATCATTAGAGCTCTCATTGCTTTTCTTTGAGGTCGTCACATAATTAGTTGAAAGAAACACAATCTATAATCCTGCATAATTTGGATATGGTCAAGTATATCCACCTTTTTTGACCTCTGGTTGATATTAGTTAGCAGGGCTTATCTTTTTGATCTACCATAACCTAAGAACTTCCTGACCTATTCCTTTTAATTTGATCCGCTGTGGGACATCCCACCTGTCCCATAATCATGGATTCAAAAACACTTTTTGGATTCCAATACTTTTGGTGACTAATGGATACTGACTTTGATGTGTTTGAGTACCTTTCCTACGATAATGTTTTTTAGCTACCATTATTCCATTCTTTTTTCTTGGTGGTGAACATAGCCATCTACATACTATATTGTGGAGGAGGAAGGCATTCCTCATTATTATGATCCAAAATAATTAGCAAGATAAAATATCAGTAAACACTATCAGTTTACATATTTTTACACGCCTGCTATCTGTCCAATAATTCCTAATCCAACATTGGAAGCAACCATCGAAACTTCTTGCTTTATCCTTAATGTGTTGCAAGGTTCTTATCAGAATTTTCGGATGAGAAATGAATATGATGTTTAAATCAAAGATCTATGGACAGATATTTTGTACCTCTTGAAGACAATACTCCAAATAGTAGCATTGATAATAGAAAGCGTTTTATTTTCTTATTATTACAAATGAGAGCACTAAGCTCTAGGATTTTCTTAAATAAACATAGCCTGAGCGAATGTATTAAAC
>JARFXS010000131.1 GCA_029194465.1 Candidatus Nitrosocosmicus sp. | reverse complement strand
ACATATTTTGCCTGAGGAATAGGTTTGCACAAAGAAAGAATATAATCATATAATGACCGTCCCATTTCCTCCTATGGTCCATCCTAAATATTAGAATATAATTTAAGTTTTTTTTGTCAATCAATACAGAGTTCAAGATGTTTTCTAGTAATCCATGAACTTTTTAGTCTCCAACTAGAATAGTTATTTTCCACCAGATTCATACACTTTTAGTATCGTAGATAAATCATTTAAATGGAAAAGGTGATACATCTGATTTTAAAACTGCTGTCTCATACACTTTATTAATAGAATCGCCTTTAATCGATTCAGTATCACACCAAGCTTCTGCACAAATTCCAGGATTTTTGCGAGATGCCAGTAGCCCAGACGTTAACTGCTACGACTATGTTGAACAAAGCAAATATACCAACAGCCACTCCAAAACTTTCAAGTTGCCTGACCCAAAAAATATTTCCCATATTTTCTGGTAAAGTTTGATAACATAACCATTGCTAGAGTACAATAATAAATAAAACAAAGCCAATCATCCCTAGAAAATGCAGAGATCGTGCAACCTGTCTACCTCCAAAGATTTTCGGATACTTTGGAAATCTAGCATCTATGGATGGAGACATCGTAGCACCTGTTGCAATCATAAATGGACCTAGCAAAATACTACAGTAAAATATGTTAGTTGTTGTATCGAGTCATAAGGATCACCTGAAGATTAAATTGAAAAGTTGAATACAACATCACATCATGGAAAGCCTCTGGAAAAATCGACCAGGAAGTGGGAATTAGCCGCTGCCATTCGTTAATAAAAAGTAAAATGTAGTAAGCAGCACCATTAACTTATCCAGAATAGAATTGAAAAGAATGCCAGTGTCTCCTAAACCAAGGTTTTGTGACCAGGTAGCGCTATCCATGATGAGAATGATTCTTCTTCTTCTAAGGATATCCATGTTCTCTTTTAAAATCAGGTAAAACTTTTTTTGGTAAATTTGAGCCATTCTTGATCCAGGTCTTGCATGATCATTCCAGCATAGTTTGGGAAGAGCACTATATTTCCAATACCCACTTCGATTAGCAATACAATAAAGATTATGTTTATAAATGTAAAAGGTAACCAGAAATGGGAAAATCATCAACTACCATTATCTGTTGCACTTGATCATTAACTTGTTATTGAGATCACAAAACAATGAGCATGTTGATATCACTTTCCCTCCTCCTCCTCCTCATATAGAATCAGCCTTTACGCCTTTCTTTACCCTTTTAAGTTCAAATTCTGCATCCTTTTCACCTTCTTCAATAAGTCTTGATTCTCTGTATTTAAAAGTCTGCATCAAACAAATAATGTGAATCCCTTCCTTTCTACCTATTCTGGACCACATCAGTTATGGCTGCACCATGACTTTGAGTTATAACGGTAGCTAGAATCCAATTGATCAAGTTTTTCTCTTGTATCCTTATCTATTTTTGCATCATCTGAGTTAATAATAATTTACATTTTCTTTTAAGAGGTTTAGATATTTTTCACTAATCTTTAACATTTCGATATTTTTATCTTGTTTTATCCATAAATATTATGTCTCTGGCTCTATGCCAAACTTCAATCATATTAGCAGGTATTTCTTCTTGTTGGCGTGGAAAAACATCTACAATATAAAACATTTTATTTTTTAACGGGGATGCTCTCATCACCTCCATCATTGAGTATTAGTTAACAAGCTTCCATCCCATAGATATTTTCCATCATATTATGCTCCATTTTAATCCATAAAAGCGATAACCCGCACAAGCAACTATCATATCTACACTTATATCCCTATGAGCATTATCAAAGACTACCGATTCTCCTTTTTTGTATATCTGTAGGGAGCATAATTAGCCTTGCAGGCTTTGATTTGTTTTTACCGGATTTAATATCATTTTTACCTGTAGTAATTTTATTGGAGATTCTCAAATTCTATAAACTTATTTAGTGTTTTTCTGGAGGAGTCAACTCATAAAGGTATGTCCAACTGGATGGATCAAAATAAAAGGGAGCCGGGACAAACCATTTTGGTAAAAATGCCCTGAATTACCAAAAACTGATGATTGTGGCTGAAGACCATAATGCCATTTTCTTATCAAAAGGTAGATATGGGATTTCAAAATTGAAACTTGATGGGTTGATATTTTCAGCAGCAAGCGCAAGCCAAAAGATTCAAGGATTTCAGCGGCATTTGTATCTGAATTCTGTGCAGCAGTTATTATTGACGTTAATGGCACCAATGGATGAACCAAATAGAATATCAAATTTAATCCCATTTTTTATAAAGTGCTTTATATGACCCACATCTATAAGCACCAAGTGAACCTCCTCCTTGAAATTATACAAGAATGGTTTCAAAGTCCATTTTGATTATCTTTCCTTTTTCCTCTTATTGTTATCTTCTAGATTATGAATATTTCCATGTTCATTCTATTTATTGAATTTGACTTACATCAGGTTTGAAGATAAAATCAAATGTCCAATCCCCAATGACCTTGATTTTCTTTTTTGTTGTTGGTAAGTTTATTAAATAATACATACGCCAAAGCCACCAAGCTAATATCCCATGCAATTTGATTTTACCAAAGAAAATTGCGACTCCAGTTCTTTTTCCAATCTGAGCCATCATTCCTTTTGATTTGTAATCAAATAATTGTTTGTCTTTTTCAGGTTTCCCTTTGATTGAAGAAATGATATTTTTTGATACGACATAACTTTGTCTTATTGCGTTCTGCGCAGTGGGAGGATACAGTTTTCCTGTATGAGGATTGACTATAGAGGCACAATCTCCTAGCGAATACACGCTATTTTCGTACCCGCTGACTTCCAAATGATTACTAGTAATTATTCTATGATTTTTATCATGTTTGCAGTTAAGATCTGTAATTAATTTATTTGGCGTCACTCCCGCAGTCCAAATGAGTGTATAACAAGGTAATACTATGTTGTTACTTAACACAGCCTTATCTTCAGTGACATCTTTAACCAGAGTATCCATAATAAATTCCACTCCATTTACCTTTAGTTTTTCTAAAGCGTAACGCCCTAGATCTTCATCTATTTGTTCTAATAAGTTATTAGTCGCGCTAATTAGGACGACTCTTACATCTGACATGTAAATATTTGGATAATACAGTTTGACTGATTCTCGTATGTAATCGTTAACTGCCCCCACTGTTTCAACGCCACTAAAACCTCCTCCAACGACTACAAAAGTCAATAGACTTTTTCTCAACCCTTTGTCGTCTTGTTCTATACTTGCTTGTTCTAGGACTTTGATTAGATGGTTTCTTAAAAGAATTGCATCAGTGATGGTCTTTAGTGTAAATACATTTTCCCTGATTTTCTCATTTCCAAAGAAATTATTTTCATTCCCCATTGCAATGACAAGATAGTCATATCGCAGTTTATGATCGTGTCCTTCTTTTTCTTCAGTATTAAATCTTTGAAACTCTCTTCCAATAGTATGGGTCATGGTTATTTCTTTATTATCTAAATCGATGGATTTGACTTCAGCCTCATAAAATGAGGCTTTATTGCAAAATGAACGTAATGGTGTTACTATATGCCTTGTTTCGATGCTTCCTGATACTATTTCAGGAAGCATCGGGGTAAAAAGAAGGAAATTATTCTTACTAATCAAAGTGATCTGAACATCGTTATTATGAGCAAATTTATTTTGAAGGTTTTTTAATACTCCAATTCCTGAAAACCCTCCACCCAATATCACAATATGTTTATGGACTGTATTTTTCTTAACACTCATCTTGCTCACATGTTTATTCGACATGGTGTTGGTGAACTAACTGATCATAGTATCTTATAGTCTTTATGTTGACAAATTCTAACATGCCATACCTTGATAGTTCTGATAGTTCTGATAGTTCTGATAGTTCTGATAGTTCTGATAGTTCTGATAGTTCTCTACCAAACCCACGCTGTTTAATTCCTCCAAATGGAACCCTTGGATCAGATGTTATGATATTATTTACAGAAACCAAACCTGATTGAATGATTTTAGATAATTTTTCTGCTCTATCTAGATCTTCTGTCCACATGCTTGCCCCAAGACCATATAGAGTATCGTTTGCAATATCGATTGCTTCCTTTTTGTCAGTAGCAAGTATGATTGGGGCAACAGGACCAAACACTTCTTCTTGCGAAATACTCATCTTTGTTGTAACGTTTTTTAAAACCGTCGGTGTATAGAAATAACCCGTTCCATCTATCTGTGTACCTCCAGTAAGAATTTCAGCTCCTTCTATAATGGCACTATTTACTATCTGATCAATTTGATTCACACCATCGGCATTAACTAGAGGGCCTATGTCTGTATCATCTGACAAAGGGTTGCCTACTCTAAGTTTTTCAACTTTTTGAACGAATTTTTTAATAAACTCTTTTGCTATTTTCTTTGCAACAATAAACCGTTTTGAAGCGATAGAGCTTTGGCCACAATTTATGACACGT
>JARFXS010000130.1 GCA_029194465.1 Candidatus Nitrosocosmicus sp. | reverse complement strand
AGGTAAACTATGGAATTAATAATGCCACTGTTTCTGGTGTGTTAGAGGCGCTATTTGCTCCCGTTGCTCTTTTTATATCATCATCTCCGTAAATTACTTCTACAGTAAAGCCCTTTCCTACTGGGACTTCAGCAGCACTGAATTCAAATGTATATGAACTGGTTTGTAAACCTGGAAAGATTAATCCGGACATAGTTTGTGGGCTGCGTGAGCCATCAATAGCAACATGTAGAGCTCCATGTTCATCCAAATTGCCAGTATTTTGCACTTGAACTATTATCTTGAACAGACCACTTTGTGCGCTCTGGGCATTTACGTCTTTAATACCCCAAGAAATGGCAATTGATCCAATTAACAATATTAAAGCGCAAGCATATAATGATTTGATCCTTATTCTAGTGTTCGTGTTTCTATTTGAAGGAGATTGCTTTAGATTTGTACCATCAAAACATAGTTTCATTACTATATTAAAGTGAAATTATTTATTAAATTTTGTTAAAGATTATGCTAGAATAAAATTCTGAAAGACTGTTGAATAAGTTATTCTACTAGGCTGTCTCTCCAAAAAATGTTAGATCCTCTAGTTAGTATCAATACATCGGATCGGTTTATTTGAGATATGTGATAAGTAAATTAAATATGTTTTGTTTAGCATTACTAGGATATGAAACGATATGTATAATGCTTGTCTGGTTACAGTCAATATTATTGAATCTTACTAGCCTGGCAAGATTTGTAAGAAAAAGCGCTGCCTGGAGATGAGGATAGTAGTTTTTGCAAGTATGTTGATCGTTATAGCAATATCTATGGGCTGATGGATTTAGACCGATTAATATCTTCTCAATTATGATTCGAGATCCAAGATAGTTGAAGTAGAATAATTATTAGGAATGAAGGCGTGCCAATATTGATAGTGTCAAAATGACGTCCCAAACAATCTGCTGGCGTTTTCAGTTTTTTTACTACAATAAAGGCAGAGCTTGCTTATTACTATTGCAATTTCAATCTAACCAAAGAAATCCCGTCTACCCGTTTCAGCATCGATCTACTCTCTAATTCTTTAATCAGATTTATATCTTGCTGGCAAGTAGTGGTAAGCCTAAGAGGAAACCCGATTAGTTTGAGTGTCAATGAAATAGATTTCTTTACCCTTCATTGTCGGCAGACATCATTAATGTTTTAAACGAGGTTTTATAGGCTATTTCTTTTCTTTTCTCACATTTATCAAATTGTGTTTCTCAAGGAATTGACTAATACTTTCATTTTCCTCATCGTTAGATTGCGTTTCATCCTTATTTAGATCATCAAGAGTCTTAATCATTTTTTTTAAATCATCAATGTTGATAACAACTCCATAGTAGTCTCGTACTCTTTCAATAGTAGTTTCATAATGTTTTTTTGATCCAGATGCCGTTGCGTCTGAGACCAAAATAACGTCATATCCTAAATTAAAGGCATCTCTTAGGGATGTCTCAACACAAATTGAGGTGTCTATTCCGCAAAAAATCAAAGTATTAACATGAATACTTTGAAGCCATACTCTTAATTCTGTATCCTGAAAGGCTGAATCACGTCGCTTGAGGATAACATGATCTTCTGGGGCGGGTTTTATGTCGTCGATAATATGTGCATCCCAAGTATCTCTCATACAGATTGGAATTTTTTTATTTTGAAGTCTCTCTTCCCTTGCTCTGGGAAGTATGTTGTGGATGTTAAGTAGTAAATCAATACCGCTTGGTTCCCTGATGGCTTCAGTATAGAAAACTGGAATTTTTTCATTTCTGCAAAAACTTATCAATCTTTTTATGTTAGGAATAACCTGTTGGTAATTTTCGATATTCATACCAAGTTTATCATATGACCCGTCTTTACTAACGAATCCATTCTGCATGTCTACGATAACCAACCCCAAATTGATTAGGTTACTACCATACTGGATTTGAAGCATTAGACTTAGACTATTGTACCATATTAAAATTGTTTTTTCGATTTTCTATCTATTCAAGAAAGAGAAAAGCATGGAATCAAACAGTATCTAAATGGCACTTTAATAAATATAATTAAGATTACATAATTTTTTAGGTACCATTTAGAGGGCAGTAGGAGAAAAATGATTTGACAAGTACTTGAGCATTATTTCTGTCCGTCAGAGGTCGTCTAATGAGACATTCATTTGATCTATTATTTCTGAAGTTTCATGACCTTTTAATGGGCAGAAGGATTCAATATTTTCAAAACATATTTTGGATATCTATCTTACTTTATTATGGTGACTGAGCATTTTGATATTTTTACAATCGAAGTTGCGATGTTACCAATCAAAATGTTTTCAAATGATCTACCTCTAAAGCCAATTACAATATGGTTTACTCCTTCGCTTTCGGCGTATTCTGCGATTGCGAGATCTGGAGTTAATTTTGTATCATAAAATATGGTTTTCAAATTGATTCCTTCTTCTATTGCCTTTTTTGATATATTTGATAGTAATCTCTTTGATTTGCGAATCTCTTTTTCGATGGAGATAGTGTTGTAATCTTCTTCTTTCTTTTCAAATATCTTGTACATATCTGGAATATTAAATGCAGTAAATGCTATGATTTGAGAGTTGTATTTACGTGACAAGTTTTTAGAGAATTCTAAGGCCCTAAGTGAAAACTCTGATCCATCAATTCCGACCAGGATCTTAGAAATCTTAAGATCTTTATACATATTTTCCCCTACGCAAAATTTTTTATAAAGTTTGATTTTCCATGAAATCAAAGATGTGAACCGTCCTAATTTTTGATTATTGCCATTTTTTTAAGAGGCATATGTGATGATTTAACACCTAGCTCGAAGTCAGCCAAATTGATGAATTTTGATAAATCTTAAATCAAGTATGTATATGAGACCAGACCGAATACTTTCTATGTAAAAACTTAATTACGTTACAATCTATGTATTTTTTTAATGCACTTTTTATGTAATTTGGCTGGAATAAAATATAGCATAATTTCATGCCTTACACTTTCAATAGTTTTAATGCTTGGATCGTTACATCCAGCATTTTCAACCGTGAACTCTACTAACGAAAATACTTCCATTACTTTGTCCGGTACAAACTCTTCAAACTCTTCTCTCCTGTCTTCTTCCCTCCTTACAAATGCATCAACCCTTAACCTTAACCTCACTCTATCTAATTCTACTTTGGGATTGATCAATACTACGCCCCTGAGTGAACAATTTGCTAATATGGACAACTTGACAAATGTAACAGGAACGGATGGCTCTATTGTAAATGATACTCAGTTAACTGGGACTGAAAATGTGAGTCTAGTTGCCAATTTTTCATCCAAACCGGTGGGACTTGACACAGATTACCTAATCGTAGACAAACCAAAAGTTTTAATAAATAACGTTCCCCTAACTTACGAATTTTTGAATGATACTAGTGATGAGATTACTATTACTGATATTCTTATATCTATGAGAGCCACAGTCAAATTAGATAATTCTACCGGTAGTGCTCTGCCCGTGTACATAAAAGTGTTCTCAAATCCGGTAAATACTACGCAGAACCCAGACGGATCTAAAACCATTATCAATAGTCCTAATTTGGTAGAAAATATTGAAATTGGTGGCGTAATATTTTCGGATGCATCAACCAGCGTAAAACTGTTTCCAAATGGCACAGGATCACTGAGGGCAAATAATTATGACAGCGAGCTATAGTACCGTGTCATGCTAGGGATCTAAATTTCATATTTATTTATGATGTTACCAAAATAAAGTAAAGATATTAGTAAAGTTCCTATTGTTGTAACCTTAAGGTGCTTAGTTGTTATCCTTTATTCTTATATTTACTCTTATTCCATTTCATCGGTCGACTTTTTTATTCATTTTTACCTCAAAAAGGTATCAAAAGTTAGGCTTAAGAGATCATTAGCCTAAGTACTACTAACAAAATTTGGGTATTCTTTAGGGACGGATCAAAAAGGTTTTTGTTGAAACTACATTTAGACCATTATTATATGTACACAATTTTGATATCCATGATATGTAATAGCATGATTAAATTAGGTCGTAAAAATAAGGCTTAGCGTTATTTCGTTTCCATTCAAACTTCCTAAAATCAAATAATAAGATCTTATAATACTATTTTATTCAAGAATGATATTTAGTAAGATTATTTCAGAATCTGATTTAACAATTCAGTTATACAATACGATACTTTATCTTGCATGAATAAAAAAATTCAATTGTCAGTCTTGTCAATCTTTATTGCAGCAGCTTTGATTGGCTCAGTAGCAACATTCGGTAATAACATGGCTTTTGCAGGTGGGGATA
>JARFXS010000129.1 GCA_029194465.1 Candidatus Nitrosocosmicus sp. | reverse complement strand
ACTCTATGCCAAGCCAAGTTTAGTGAATCCTTATCGTCTAAAAAAAGAGAGATTCCTGCAATATTAATTTTATTAATTTTTAAGTCACGATTAACGATTTTCATCGCCCTGTAGGGTAAACTTCTAAAGTAATCTTGGTTTGATAGCATACCACCTTTATGAAAAAATCTGGCTGCAATGGTACCGACGTCTATCTTCCTAAACATGATTCATGTTATATTTAATTTTATATTTTTATAGTCTGCCGAACAGTTCTTGGTCTTTATTTAACTAAATTTTTAGAGTTGATAGTTTAAGGAAATGATGTATCTATCGAGGAGACAAAGAAGAGGAGTGTGAAATTCAGTTTTTGGTTCTACTTTTAAATTATGTATACATACATAACGAATACCAATATCTCTTCCGTCTGAGTTTTCTTTTCAATTAAATGCTATGATTATATTCAACCTTGAATCGCGTCCCCACGCGCCCAAACTAAATGATACTTTATATAGTAACTTTATCTATAACTGACTAGTCATGAGCAGAAGGGGGTATTATTATATGTGATAAGAAAAGTGATACAAAAGAGCAAAGATGAGCAAAAGAATAGAATTATTTCTTGTGTTCTTATTCCTTATGAATATCTAAAAAAGTTATCAATAATCTATTGAATTCATCAGGATGTTGGTACATTAAAGCATGGCCTGCTTCTCCTATGCGGATTAACCAGGAGCCTGGGATTCCCTCTGCTAATGTCAATGAGTCGGGTGCAGGATCATCGTTTGTTCCTACTATAATTAGAGTGGGCTGAGTGAAACTTGAAAGAGTATTACATGTGCCACCCCAAGTCGCCGAGGCATCTAATTGTTTTAAGTGGATTTGTTTAGGAATCGGATATTCTTTGGGAATTGGAAAGTAGCTTGTGTAATCTGGATGTGCTTCAAACCACCTGACTGGGGCAAAGAACATAGGTGCCAGTTTTTGCATTTTCTCTTGCTCAGACATGGAAATATTTTTGTCAATGGCTAATATTTCGGGAGGAGTGGGTCTGTCATTTGAGCCTCCGCAGCTTGTAGCATATAAAACAAGATTTTCAACCCTGTCTGGATCTGTTAATGCTAATTGTTGAGCAATAAATCCTCCCATAGACCAACCCAAGACATCGGTCTTGTTTATTCTTAAGGCATCAAGAAAATTTAATGTATCATTTGCGAACTGATTAATTGAGAACTCTTTTGTCCCAGCAGTAGACTCTCCAACTCCCCTGTTTTCAAAAATAATTACTTTATAGTTTGCTGAGATCAGAGCTTCTAACAATAACGGATTCCACATATCCATAGTTGAACTAGCTCCAGTGATCAGAATAATTGGTTTACCCTCTGGATTGCCCATTTGCTTATATGCGATACTTATATCGCCTACAGTAACATTGTGTGAGGGCATATTGTCTAAAATAGAGGCTTTTGATTGAAACGAAGAAGTAGATGCGAATGGATTACTGATGTTTGGCTTTGTGCTACCGTTTGTCTCTAACGGAGAAAATAAATTACTGCTTGATAATACATTAAATAATATCATTACTATTACCATTACAGGATATAAAATTAATTTATTTCTTAAATTCAATTTAATTGTCCTATTGATATAAAATGATCTTATTTATACTTTAAGAGGTGAATGAATTAAATATCTAATAACTTATTCCTTTATTTACGACCCAAACATGTGTCTGTGAAAGAATTTGATGAAATACATATATACTGTACTTTAATTAATGGTGTTATTAGTATTAGTAATATTTGATAGATTCGTCTAATGGCCTTTAGATCAACAGAATCAAAATCAATATATTTAATTTATGAACAACTGTTTAAGGAAAAAACTTTTATAGACATGTTTTTTTTGTTTTAATATGCCTTTAAATGATTGGCAAAAAAGGCTAATTTCCCAATTAGTTTTTGTCATGTTCACTATAGTCGTGATGGCAAATCCCATTATGACCTCAATATTTGCATATCCATCTATGGATACTACTAATCGGTCTTCTCAATCTCTATCGCCTGTTCCTCCTAAATATACAGAAGAAATGAGAAATAATTCATCGTCGTCGACATTCAAAATAACAAACGAACTAAAATCATTTATAAATGCTCTTGTAGATTCAAATGACACAAGCGGCGCAATCGCTGTAGGACTATTAGATTCAAATGGAACACAGTTTTATGGTCATGGTAAAATATCCAATACAAGTATTACTCCGGTAGATGAAAATACAATATTTGCTATTGGTTCTATTACCAAAGTTTTTACTACAACTCTATTAGCAGATATGGTAAACCAAGGTCTTGTTAAATTAGATGATTCTATTGAAAAATATCTTCCATCTGATATTAAAGTTCCGCAATATAACAAACACAAGATTACTGTTGAGGATTTGGCTACTCATACGTCAGGTTTACCCTATTTCCCTTCTAACTATTGTTCCTCTTTTGATCCCACATCAACTGCGTATCAGAATTCAACTCAATATCGAAAAGATTTGATGGATTGCACCAAAAATTATACTTTCGACAAATTTTATGAAGCATTAGCGAATACTACTTTATCAGGAGACTCGGGTACTAAGTTTGAATATTCAAATTTCGGTATGGGAATATTAGGTCATATTCTGTCATTGAAATCTAATATGTCATCTTTTGATGACCTTTTATCAAAAAGAATTCTTAGTGTATTGGATATGAACAGTACAAGTATCAACCTATCAAACGCGCAGAAACATAGATTGGCTATTGGACACTTTAATGGCAGCCAAGAATTACCCACATGGAATCCTTCAGAGCCTCTTGCACCTGGCCCTGGTCTCCATTCTACAGTCAGCGATCTGTTAAAATTTCTATCTGCTAATATGGGACTTGTCAAGACAAAATTGGGTGATGCGATGCAAGAAACACAGGTGATAAGACATAGTACGAATCATCTATTGCCTAACAATGAACCTGCATCGTTTCATTCGGATAAATTTGACTCAGACGCGCTTGGATTTTATGTCGGATTAGGATGGATGATAACTACTAACTTGGGTCAGGAAATAATATGGCACAGCGGATCAACGCCTGATGGTTATAATGCATTCATAGCTTTTAATCCTGCCAAGGAACGAGGGTTAGTGATTCTGTGTAGTACCGATGCTTCCAATGTTAATATTTCAGATACTATTTTCAAGCATAACAATAGTCTATCATCGCTAGTAGGAACTTTGCTTAATGAGTAATAATCCAGTTTGTAATCAAGTATTGATAAATGTTCCTCGTCAAGAGGATTACGCAGAAAAATTTCATATCTCAGCTTCATTAGTAATTCAAATGGCTTTAATCGCTAGCCTTCTTGCAGTTATAGAAGTGACTTCTTTGCAACCAAAAAGAAAAAAGGAAATTAAAGTACACATAGTACATCACAATCATCTCAAAACGCTTTGTATACTTCAAGTGGAACCGTATACATATCATACAAGGGTGCAAGCTTTCAAAACTAAAAACTCGGGTAGCAATGACTTCTGGTATTGTCGTTATGATCTTAACGAGAGAAACGAAAATATAATGTTGATGATGTATTCTATTCAATTTTCCGATTGAATCCAGAATGGAAATTAAATATCTGTGAATTAAAACTTGTTAACAACTTTTCAACTCATTATTAGGATTACCATAAACATCAAGTGTATCCAATTTAGATATGTTAAATATTCTTGGAAGTATTGTTTTTGAAGATATACTGTCGTTGTGAGATAAAACAGCCTTGGAGTCTACATAAGTTTCATGGACCATACATTTTGTCCCATCTTCGTTAAAATGGGCCTCGTACGCTAATGTATTTGGTTCGTTGATTTGAACCATATTACACATTTCTTCAATCAGTTTTGTATATTGTTCAACATTATCTTTTTCTATAGTGAATTGAGCTCTAATATGTATATTTTCCCCACGCGCCCAAACTAATTGATACTAAATAATTATAATGATCCATATCTAATTATTTGATGTAATCTTTATTTATATTGTAATCAGATTGTCGATAATAAGGTTACACATTTGGTAGAGAAGTTCACAATTGTCGAAGAAAGTTCAGGACATGACTATATTGAAAAAAAGGATCAGTATGATCTATGAATTATTGATTCAGGCAAAAAAATTGTATTATATTGTAGGCTTAGTTAGATGTTACACTTACCCTTATTTGATTATTAAGCGGTATTGTGCTAGTACCGGCTTCTCCTACGCATTCAAATACATTTCTTTCGGTAATTTCGCAATCTATAGGTCTAT
>JARFXS010000128.1 GCA_029194465.1 Candidatus Nitrosocosmicus sp. | reverse complement strand
GTCATATAATAACTAGCTATAGTGTTATTGCTGATTCTCAAATAAAAGAAGTAGAATTCATGGATGGTTCAACCTATAAAGCAGAGATAATCGGTTCTGATCCTTATTCGGACATAGCAGTCCTACTCGCAAAGGGAGTACCTGAGAATAAACTTGAGCCAGTAGAATTTATAAACAATTCTTCAAATGTTTTGGTAGGTGAACAAGCAGCAACTATTGGAAATCCTTTTGATATAAAAGGTCTCTTATCTGATGGAATAATTAGCGGTGTACATAAAGCATTTCCTTCAACTTCATCACCCTACGATACCTATGCAGTGTCATTTCCTATTGTTGACACCATTATATCTACAGTGGTAACAAATCCCGGCAGTGCAGGAGGACCTCTTTTTAATATGAAAGGGCAGGTAATAGGAATGAATAGTGGAGTTTACTCCTCATCTGGGGAATATGCTGGAATTAGCATTGCTGTTCCTTCAAATACTTTAAAGAAAACAGTTCCTCAAATTATTTCAACTGGCACTTATAAGTATCCATGGCTTGGTATTTCTGGTTTTGATCTAACATCGGACATGAGAACTGCAATTGGATTGAATAATACTAATACTAGAGGCGTTCTAGTGAATGCTGTAGCTCCGGGAAGTCCAGCCGATTTAGCAGGGATAAGTATAGGTACCTCAGAAAAAAATGTTAACATAGGTAATAACAAGTCTGCAAATACTGATTCAGATATTATTATTGGAATAGATACCAAGCCTGTTAGTAAAATAGATGACATTCTAAATTATATTAATAGTAAATCGATAGACGATACTATAAAGTTGAAAATTCTTAGAAACGGGGAATTACAGAATATGAATGTAACTCTTACTGGTAGACCATGAATTCCTACTTGGTATGCAATCAAAATGTACTGATGATAAGTAAAACGTCTTATACAATGACAGTATCAACATATCCAAACCCTTTTTGAAGCATTAGAAGAGATCGAATCCATGCCCAAAAGACGCGGATTCTAACTCGGGTTACTCAGGTTCGATTTTTTTGAGTCAGGGACGGGATTTATTTACTTGTCAGGTGATCATATAATTGTCTTAGATATCCGAATTTGGGACTCGTATCCATATCGTATAATCAGATTCATTGTTAAATTTTAAGGAATTGGGATTTGATAGTTGTGTCACAACATGTATAAATACGGGAATCCATTTGCTAACTCATTCCTAAAGATATTTGCATAACACTGAGGTCCGGGGCGCATGGGGATTAATACTGATATTGGTATTTTAAATAGGATTCTAATATCAAATAAATAGGTAATTCATATAAATGTTCTATTACTATACCTACCAATAAATATAAAATATATTAACAATGATATGCAAGAATGAATTACCAGTAAGATCTCCTCTTGTAAGCAGGTAAATTTGTCCGTAAATATATAATTTCAGTTATTCAGATGTAGGGTATTGCAAAAGAACTTTGATTGAGGGGAATCATGCAATATTTGTTATTAAATTAATAGATAGACAACCCAATATTGTTACCTCTTATTGGAAAGTAATGCTCCTTGTGTGGCACCATGTAGCGTATCTTGATCATATTTGTCGCTTGCAGTTTGGGTATCATGAACAGTTTGTCTAATAATGTGTTCAGCTTGTCCAACTGTTGTACCCACTACTTTATTAGTTATTCCATCAAATCCGCCCACCGTATTGTACCCATTGTGAAGGATAAGCAAATGTCCTTGTTCATGGAACATAGATGCTTGAACAAATCTTTTCCATTCCAATTGTGCATCTTTTGATAGGTATTTAACTTCAGGCCACATCGGCTTGTCGATAAACGGTGTTACAACGAATCTATTATTACAGTCAAGTCGACCGTTCTTATCTAGACTATATGGAACAGGACTTGTTTTCCAGTCCCAGGTAGTAAGTGATCCCACTTTTTTACCATCTCGAGGATCAATTTTGAAATAAGGTATTGCATCATGTAATTGCTTAGGCTTTTTCTCTCCAATAAAATAAGGTCGGATCTCTTCTTTTTTGTATATTGTTTCAATATTCTTATTTATGCAATTCTTACTATTTTCGTTTGGCTTAATAATGACTTCTGTTTTACTTGGTTCGCTGTCTAACTTACCATCATTTGTTACTAACTGAAAAGTTAGCTTCATTTCTTCAGATCTAGCTGAGTTACCATCGGTGATCTGTGGAGCATCGAATTTAGGAGTCTTTATGGAATTACTATCCAATAATACTGAGGGTGATCCAATCTGCGTCCAACTATAAGTCAAAGGATCATTATCTTCATCTGATCCACTGCCTTGTAAGGTAACTGTTTCATGTTCTTGAACTGTTTGAGATGGACCTGCATTTGATTTAGGCGGATGATTGACAAATATTGTAATTGTAAGACTTGGAGTTTCGCGACTACAATTAATGTCCAGAGGGCATTCGATCAATAATGTTTCCAAAATGACTTTGTAGGTTCCAGATACCGGATTAGACCAAAAAAATTCTCCTTCGACTGGATTTCCATTTGTAGATTTAAATGTTGCACCATCAGGACCGCTTACCATATGACATGTAACAACCATTCTCGGATCTTCGCCAGAACATTCTATCACAAATCCAAATGATTCTCCAGGATTTACACAAATATCGACATGACAAGGAGGTGCATCAGCAGAGGCAGATATTTTTTCTCTCGAGTCGGAGTTCTTAAATGTCATTGACATTTCTCTATTTGGATATTCTTTAGAAGATTCCGGTAATTTTTTTTCAACCTGGAATTTATCTGGTAAGAATCTGCTTGATAGATCTCCGATCTCACTCAAAACATCTCCTAAATCCATTTGCAATGACTGTGAGGCTAAAGAAATTTGGACTACGGATGCTTTATCCGTATTAACTAATACATTAAGAATTCCTAGAATTAATAAGCTAGATATGATAAATTGAATGTATTTCTTCATACTGCCTAATGATATAACGATAAATTATTCGTTTTTGAACTTTTTTGTATTATTATGTCAATCATTTTAATATAGTATAATTTATCAATAATATTATTCTACGCTGATTTGGTCCTTATCAAAAGTACTTTCAGGTTCACAATGGAAAATTTTTTGTATTTAGACGTTTCCTATTCTGTTTGAAAGTATAATTGTATTGTCCACACGGTGTATCATGAAATTAGAACCATGTATTAACAAGTATGTACTATTCTTTAATCAATAGTGTTTACAATCTATTTAAAACAGAAACGTTTGAATTTCTGAAATTATTGTGACATAATGTCATTTCTGCAATACTAATAATAATTTAGAAGAAACATTTTCTGTCACGGTTATTCAATTTTATTTTACTACTTAGAGGTCGATATGGTAACTATCGATTGTCTTCATCACGAAATACGTGTTAAATATGTAACGGCTGCAAGGATCTATTGTGGTAATATAGTTTCCTTACTTCTTATAGTAAATAATCACAAACATTTGTTATCAAAGTCAAATATACACTGTATTGTAAATATTGATAAATGAAATCATACACAAAATTCTTAGGAATCATATTTGCCTTTGGAATGACCTCGCTTGTTGTCGGGTTTGTTTCTTTATCAAGTATAAGTGCACAATCATCTTTTGATATTCCAAATATATCATGTCTTGGTCCATACAGCTGCAATACTGATAACAGTACTACGAATGTCAGTAAATCAACTGAAAATTGTGAGTCTCTGATCGCAGCCAAACATAATAGCACTATTTCAGACCCCTTTGTTACCTGTGACTTTAGCAGTAATCAATTGGGTGGATCACCATAACTCGTTATAATAAAACATATTATTCATGAATAAAAGGATGATCCTAGATCGAACTCGGATCTATACTTTTTGGGATATTTTTTCTTTGATTTTTCCGTTTTAACATCTCTCCATTACGTGTAGTAACATGGTCCATCTGGTCATTCATAACAGCTGTCTTTGCAATATCGATTAAACTCTTCTCTAATACAAGCATTTTTCGGAACGGAGAATTTTCCCACCCACATACGGTATCTTTTTGTAATTGTAGTACGTTCTTCTTGAAATGTCTTTACATTGTATCTTGTTTATTGTTTCTATACATTCCTTTTCGGTCAGGACAAAATTTTCACAGCTTTTTAAGTGCAATCTAAAGTTTGACTATTCATCTCTGCTCATGTAAGACATACAACCGTAGCTTGGTTAATATTCATATGGTAGTGGCACAATTTAGATTTAAGTCAAATTTATCAATTATGAATAATTAAATGTATAATCACAAGCTTTCGTAGTATTTTGT
>JARFXS010000127.1 GCA_029194465.1 Candidatus Nitrosocosmicus sp. | reverse complement strand
CGGTAGGTATTTGACCCCAAAATGGACCTATGATAAGAACGCTTTATGAATTATTCAATCAATCAAATGATGAAATGAAAATAAATAAAATCACAATTGATTGCAATTAATTACAACAAAAACGTGGACATTATTAGTGGAGGTATTCAATCATTCTTATGAATTTTCGAAACATCAATTCACAACAAAATACTCATCAAATGATGAAACTGGTATCAATATTTTCAATTCTTTTTGTTTCCATGTTTTCAATGGCGATAATTTCGGCAGAGGATAAAGCGGTCGTAAATGTGAAATCAAAACCAAGAGAACAAGTGCCAACAATTGAATCACCATCGACAATGGGAAATGGAGTCGATTCAAAGGATCTTACAACCCAGTCACATGAATCTTTGGATGAATATGAAATCACAAAGCAGTCAGGAACAGGTTCTTTTATATCAAACTATATCAATGCATGGAAACTGAGCAAAGCAAGTTCGGTATTTCAAGTAAATTTATAAATTAATGATAAATTAAAAAAAGTTAAAACTAGCTCGTTGAATACATAAAAGTTTGGTTTATTTGCTTGCAAATTAAGACCTTGATAAATAAATTTTCTTTTTCAAAATTTGTATATATATTATTTCACAGATTAATGGATCTTAAAGAGAAATGAATTTAACATGAAATCACGATTGTATTGTTTGACTACGATAGGTTTATTAATTTAGTACAAACAGTCAAATCATGAGACTTTTTCCCAAAATGGTCTTTGTAGTTATAGGGATATTCGTTTTAATGATGACACACTCATCTCTTGTCTTTGAGGTATCGGGCCAGCCTAATGCTATTAACATTAGTGATTATGACTTGGAATTTACCCCGCATAGTTTGCAAAACAGCAGTATTGCTAGCGATAATGATACATCGCACTCCGATTCCAATTGACAAGAAAGTTCTTGAAATTTATACGGCCCAAGAATTGCAACCAGATGCTGTGTAAATATCCTCAATCATTAGAGATGTCTTCATCAAATCACTAGGGAAGGTAAAGTCAATCTAGCATTATCGGATTGTAAAAATAGTGTCTAAACTAGTGTGAATCGTGTGACATAAGGAAAGTCATACTTTCATATACAAATTTAATCGCAAGTGATTAATTTGTTGTCTGTAGATCAAAAAAACAGTTGGAACATAAAACAAAAAAAAGGTTAATTAGTTGTTTTGTGGATTTGCGTTAGCTGTTATAGTTTTTGTTGCAGATGTTGGATCGTTTTGATCATCCCCTTCATATATTGCTTGAATCGTATATACTCCTGGGCTTAGTCGGACACCTATTCCATAGTCACCACTATTACTAGTCTTTACTTGCATGTCGGGTCCGTCTATTCCGGTAATTGTGATGAAAGTGTTACCCATTGGCTCCCCACATGTTTTAAGTGCACCTGATAAACTTACAGGTAGGGTATTGGTTTCAAAACCTACAGTTCCTTTATTAGGATATGCACCAATTGTTATGGATGTTGGACATTGAGCAGATATCTTATTAACTGGAATTGATGAAATCGCAAGTATAGATAGAACCAAAATTCCGGTTACCGCTGTAAACATGATTATTTTGCTATTGCTATTCATATTAAAGTGACAATAGGATCTTGAATATTTAAGGGTTCTTAAAAAATCGGAAAGTAATGAGCAACTTTCTTTATGAGTCTTCCTCAATTAACGGATCTGAGACTAAGAACATCTTTGAGTTGAGAATCAGATGATCCAATTTGAATCTCGTATATATATTTTAGTTTGAAAATACCTAGGTTTTAATAAGATTGTTAGATGTGAGCCACTTCGCTATAATGAAAATCCAAATACTTTGAGAAGACAAACTTTCGATCAGACAGAATATGCAAAACCATAAATTATGATGTTTATGATGTAAAATAATGAAATGTCGACGTTACTGTTGATAAATCTCTTACCAAATACAGAAAATAGCATTGAGCTGGTATTTATACGCCGATTCAATCCTTGGGTCAAATAATATAGTCAAATTTGTTTCACATACTCCCGAACCCCTTCTATATCAATGAAGTGTTTAATTATAGATTATTACGTTAACCGTAAGATATTGTTGAGAAAAAAATTTTACCGTGCTCGGTTAAACTCCATACTTCCAGTTAGAGACGAACAAACAACGAATGAGCAAACCAAACTTTTTCTTCACACTTTTTCTATCACTAGGATCTTGATCTGTATTTTTGCAACTGTAATCACAACGAGTTATTAATTTTTGTGACTTTGATAAAATAATAACAATTAGTTGTTATTATTATTAAATAACAAATGGGATAAGCGGGCAATATATATGAGTCAGACCAAAAAAAACCTTTTTATTGATAAACAGAACGATGAAGGAATTGAATATGAAAGGAATCATTTTGAAATATCAAAATTCTTGGTGATAGTCGCTTGATGGTTAATAAAACGATATTGTTCATTAGTAAGTCAGACCACCCCTACATTTTTTCTATCCTGATTCTTGGTTTGGTAATGTTTGCATTTGGATTTTCAAATAACGATACCTTTGCCAAGGAGCAGCATTCAACCTCGGATGGAATGAACTTTTCAAATTCACAAGATGTTTATAGTAAACATGGTGTTTTGAAAAGTGCCATCTCTGCATCATACCATATAGGCAAGGTTGACAACCAGTCAATTACTTCTATGCTCTATAATGGTTCTCTTGGAGGACCAATCTTACACGCGTATCCTGGTGATAAGATTGAACTTGATTTGATCGATAACCTAAATGAATCTACCAATCTTCATTTTCATGGACTTTATGTATCTCCTGCAAATAATTCGGATAATGTATTTCTTGAAATTGCTCCTGGTAATACACAGCATTATTCTGTCGATATTCCAAAAGATCATCCTCCGGGTACGTTCTGGTACCATTCACACATACATCATATTTCTAATGAACAGGTTGCCTCAGGTCTGTCTGGCCTGATAATCGTTGAAGGGTTAGAACAGTTATTGCCAGCACCTTTGCAGAACTTCACAACACAGAACTTTGCCTTGAGAGATTTCCCAGGTAGTAGTGCAACTACGAGTACCTATCCAACTGTAAACGGAGAAATCAATCCAAATATCAACATTACGTTAGGTGATACTCAATTATGGCGTTTTGCAAACATTGGTTCTGAACCTTACTATGAAATTGGACTTCAGGGTTACAAATTCTCTGTTATAGCAGAAGATGGGAGCCCGGTTTGGGAAGTATGGGATAATGATACTTTACAGCTTCCTTCCGGAAAGAGGTTTGATGTACTGGTGACTGTCACCGATAATGGATCTTTTCCATTAATAGCCTCTGCTTATTACCCACTCCCTAAGACCAAAATTGCGACTGTAAATACACAAGGTAACCAAACAGAGTCTGTAAAAGATATTCCAGCCCGTTTAACCTTAAAGGATGACCCTAATCTTAAGAACATTACTAATTATCGTATCCTTAAATTTACATCGAACGACAAAGAGTTTATTTATAAAATAAATAACAAGACGTTTGATGCTAACCGAATTGATCTGAAAATGAAACTTGGGGATGTAGAGCAGTGGAAGTTGATAAACTATGACAACGATGATCATCCCTTTCATATTCATGTGAATGATTTTGAGGTAGTATCCGTTAATGGGAAACCATATGAATCTCACGGATTACAAGATACTGTCATAATTCCAAGTCACGGTGAAGTGGTGATTCGGATAGCTTTCGAGGATTATGTGGGAAAATCCGTCTATCATTGTCATATCATGTTTCATGGGGATAATGGCATGATGGGTATCTTTGAGGTCATCAAATAGGTGATGTACTGTGAAGTACTTTGAAGAGATTTTACTTTTAAAATAGCTGTACAAACGATATGGCTTGTGTAATTGTAGAATTCTTACACATAAACCTTTCCTAGAAACCGAACCCTTATACCATAGGGAACATAATCTCAAAGAAACTATTTAACAAGCTGACTAAGATGTTATTTTTTCCTCCATAATTAATTTAGATATTACTTCTGTAATGAGTAAGCCTGTGGTGTCTTTAATAAAAGCCCAGTCACCTGTAAGATTTACTTCAAGGAATTTTAGTTTGCCGCTTTTCTCTACCATAAAATCAAGGCTATCATGTAGTGTCCAAATGCTACAATCAATCCCACAATACGATTACGAGATCCTGTGTCAACTCAAGGGGTAAGGGATCCATGTCATTGCCATGTCTAGAAAGGCGAATATCCTCTTCTAATGCTC
>JARFXS010000021.1 GCA_029194465.1 Candidatus Nitrosocosmicus sp. | reverse complement strand
TACCCATGGCGTAGTATTTTCCATCAACATTAGCAATACATACACTTTCACCGTCAACTTGAACTTCTTTCATTTGTGATGGCGCTATGTCCTTAGTGTCAGCAACCCTAACGAAACCTTCCCCCAGTCTCGATCAGTTTTATAATGCAATACAATTTGTATATGGGTTCCCATTTCACCAGTCAGAATTTTGAATCGATATTATTACTATATATTTTAACATTATTCTGACTGAATTTGTTGCACTTTATACACGGATATACTAAAAGGTGGAAGTTAATTATCAAATAAGCATACGAAACAAAACCCAATTTTATATAGATATGCAATGTAATCATCGAATCCCGCAATATATGGTCAACCATATACCCATTTACTAAGAGAGGATTAATTTGGTCTTTAGAAGTGGGTCACGATCTGCAAATACAAATCTCCATAGGCCCTGTTGTCAAACCATGCGGATTACGACGAACATAACTAAATCGTTCAAAAGGCCCATGAATTCACACTTTTGTAATAGATCGAGATAAGATGATTCACATTCACATAACGGTTTAATAATATTACTACCTAGTACTACCTATGCAATGCCAGAGTTGTAAAGAGCACTTCCACCCTCAATTAAGGCATAATCACCCTGAATTTAATGATGACACAAAATTATGGCATAGACTATATTATCAATATTGCCCCCATTGTAAAACATTTCAAGTGTATCTCTATGAGTATACAAAAAATGATATAATGTATCCTACGGGAACGGATTTAGAAAAAAGATTGAAATATTTAGGAGGAAGTCATTCTGGTAACGAGCAAAGACTGTAGATTCTAACCTTAATAATGCTACATCTATAGAAAGTATGAGTTGCCTTTTCAAACAGAGTAATTGCATCTATTTCTTTCATAAGTCAACATATTCTATCTAAAGGACTATCACAGTTTTTCCGGACTTTACTATCTCTTTAGAGTTTCCATACAATGGACCATCTATCGCTAATTCTGTTTGTAAGGAAACAAATCTTTAATGAGTTATCAAAGAGGGTAGAGAAATTTGAGATCCAAGCCCTGAGAATCCCTTTAGGCTAATAACAAGAAATAGACTCAAATTTTCCTAGTACTAAATTAGGAGATGTCGCTAATTAAGTTTCTAGCTTTGTTTCAGATACGATGATAGTATCATTTTGGTCATACCTCTTAATACAACTAGAATGGGATGGTTATTTTTAAGTCTAATAATTGAAGAAATAATCTGCGCACTAAATAATTACATTTATTGTAGTCAAGAATCACCCACCAATAAAACCACAAAAAATAGATGCTCAATGCTAAATCTGTAATAGGTATGATTGTCAAGTCAGATAGTTACATTAGTATTTGATCCTAAAGTTTGGTTACAAGGTTCGGTTTAGGTTTGGGCCCAATTGTATTTTTAATAATAGTTTTTTTCCCATCTCACAACTAAGCGCCTTATCCATTTAAGCTAAAATAGTCTTGGTTGCTACATTCTGGATGACTGCTTAGTGGATTATAGAACCAGTCCCTATTTATTGAACTGCTTTACTACCAATTTGATATTACATGTAAGACTAAATCCTTGATCACATTCAATAGTCTCTACATTAAAATGTCAATATCATCTTGGGCCTTCCAATTCAATTCTGGAAATCAAGTCGTTATCAAAGTTCAATGGAAGAATTTAGACTCGTAATATATCTATTACGAAACCCACCGGGCCCGTTAATCACATGGGTTCAAATAATTCCGGAATATGATAATCTATGACGAGCTTTATTTGTTGGGAATTAGAACCCAGCCTGATATAACAGATATACTAAAGATTAATCATTACACAATATTATAAGGCATGGATGGTACAAAAGGTTGTGAGACAAAGATTTTCATTAGGAAATAATTGTGAATGTATGTGTCATGGCAAACCCGGTATTGTAGATTTTTGTGGATACTGTACTACATCTCATAGAAATGTATTCACCAGAAATAGGACACAAAGATAACAATATTTTTACATTAGTAATGCCAATGTTCCCTTTATTTAATATAGGATTGATCTCTTTCACATGTTTATTAATGACGGACAACCAATAAATTACTTTAATCCTTCACTATCTAATTTATTGTTCTGAAATTATCCCGATAACCAGTTCACCCTTGTGTTAAAACCTATTAGCGCGATAGAATTGATCCCATCTGCCACTCTCATCACAAATCATACTTTTATTTAACCAAATCATCTAATACAAACAATAAATAATGGTAACAGGTTACATATACCTCATGGGTTCAAAGCCTACAGAATTCATATTACGTCGAACGTTCCCATTTAATCCTTTTAGAAAACTTCCGTTGGGAAATTTCACATTCTTATTAGATATTAAGTAATTCACTCTGCTCGCATGTCAAAACCCTTTTTGGAATTCATCATGTTAAATATGCCCAAAATAACAAATGAATATTTATAAACTAGTCTATTCCAATAAACGTATGCTTATTACACAAAAATGGTCTACAACGCCAATATCTACAATTCCGTCTTCGCTGATCCTAGCTCAATTGTTTTGTTCGAATAGCATCAAAACAGAATTGAAGAGAAGACAGCTTCTGCCACTTGAAAGAAAAGAAACTTGCCTAAAGGCTAGGGTAGATTAATACTAGCATGTCTAGTCAAGAAATACCAACTAAACAAAGAGCCCTGATTTTACAAGGTAGTGTTGCTTTAGGGGCCTTTGAAGCAGGAGTTTTTAAAAAATTGTATGAAATGATTAAGAATAAAGATCCTAAATGGGAAACAAGGATGTTTGATATCGTTGCAGGTACATCAGCTGGAGCTATAAATGCGGCTATTTTAACAAGTCATGTTAAAGAGAAAAAAACATGGAAAGGTTCTGCTGAAAAACTTGAAGAATATTGGAGAGAGCACTTATCTACGCCTACACCCGTTGCTGCAAAATTTGGGACGCAATGGTGGGAAGAAATCTATCAATGGTGGGGCAGAAAATACTACGAAATGTGGAATAGCAGTAACAAGATTGCATCAGAGGAGGCTGCAAGACGATATTATTCTACAAAGTATTTTTTTTCACTTGGCATACCAAATGTGTTTTCACCATCTATCCCGTTTCCCCAGCTAGACTATAGATTCTTTGATAATAATCCATTATTTCCACCAACCAATCTCTGGACCCGTTATAGCAATTCTCCATTAAGAAGGAGTCTTGAACACAACGACAGTCATGGAGATAAATTTGTTAATTTTCCCTTATCTACATGTTTTGAAGCAAATGAACCGAGAGTCCTTGCAGTAAGTGTTGATGTGCAACGGGTAAACCTGTTACCTTTGATAGCTATTTACTGAAATCTGAATTCCAATCTTACGATCCAGATTCATTGAAATATGAAAATCATTCTATAAGTTATGTTAATGGTCTTATGAGAGAACACGTAATGGCTAGCGCATCATTTCCATTATACTTCGACTATGAGGAAGTGGACGGGCATAAATTATGTGATGGAGGAATTTTAAGCAATACACCTTTAAGGGAACTTTTACAAGCACATCGTGATTATTGGTATAAAGAGATAGGCAAAAATAATGAAGATGCACCTGTTCCGGACTTGGAGGTCTACATTATTGATGTTTGGCCATCGGTAGAAAAAGCTATTCCATCAGATTATGATGGAATTAAAGAACGAAATAGTGATATCACACACAGTGACAAAACTGAATATGATCAAAAAATTGCTGCACTAGTTACAGACTATTTGAATCTCTATAAGGAAACTAAAAAGATAGCAAAAACCCATATCAAGGACCAAAAAGAATACGAATTGTTTCAAAAGGATCTTAATATCCTATTAAATACAGTAATTGAAAGTAAAAAACGAACGGGAAAGGAGAGAACCTATAATGATCTTATCCATGGCAGATTTGATTTAAAAAGAATAGTAACTATAGAGCGTAAGGATGATATACATAGTATATACAATAAGTGGGCAGATTATACCATGGAAACCATAGACAAGCTAATAAAAGAAGGAGAGGACTTTGAGAAAAGAGCAATCGTGAAGACTACTCCGCCGGAAGTAGACATCGTATAGCTAATGCATCATACAAAGTTGTATTAGAGGCCTGACCTCTCATTCCATGATATTTTTGGTACTGGATAACATATCAATACACAAGTCAAACAAGGTAAAAGAAAATATAGCCAGGTACCATCCAGGAATACAATTAGTATTACTTCCAACAAGATCTCCTGAACAAAATCTTATAAAGGTAAGATGGTTTTGGCTCCACAGACAGGCTATAGACAATTCTACATTTGAAGATGAGTCAGAAATAGGTAAAGTCGTATCTGACTGGACATGCTCTTATAACAAAAAGTATAGATTCAAGGCAATCATAATCAGTTTACAGGAAGAAAACATCAATTTGTTTACATGACCTAAATCCAATCAGAATCTTATCCAGCTCTATTTTACTAATCCAAACTCCATCAGAATCTTATCCAGCTCTATTTTACTAATCCAAACTCCATCAGAATACCCTTAAACCACATTTTATCTCTCATCCAAACCTGTCAAAATCTCATCCATACGGTTTATGCGTGTTTGTACGACAAACTATGTGGAAAAGTGTTTATTTTAATTATATATAGTAAAGTATATATACAAGTACATAATAAATTTGGGACAAAGAATTCCTATTGAAATTAAAAACAAGGTTCTTGACCGTTGGCTTTTTGGCATACCGATTAATATGATCGCGCTCTGTAATGGAATAGGTTATGGTAGTGTATATAGAATCATCGAGTCATTTAAATCCAAAATTCCAGACTTGGATCTGCTAAGGGCAGTTGCTGTAATGATAAGACAAGAAGGCTTGAGTCTAAGTGACGTGGGATTAGGTATCAGGATAAAAAATTTTCTAGAACAAATGGGATCTTCAGAGGCAGAAATGGAAAGATTACTCACGGATATAGATATTCATTCTTTCAAAACAAACCAAACTTTTTCGAATTTTGTTAGACAAATACATGAAATTCATAGATTCGCATCGGGACTTGGAATTTCTATTCACCAAGTCTATGATTATGTTGAACAAAAGAATGAAGAATTACGAACTTTGCAAATTGAACTAGACAGGATAAAAACATTAATCCTAAAGAAAAAGATAGAGTATCATGGGCTTCAATAAAGGCTAATTCGTTTGGGAATAGTTCTGATAGAATGTATTCCTCATAGTAATGATAATCCGGAATGGCTAGCTAAATGTGATGCGGTATCATACCTAAACAAGCATAATCATTTTCCAGATGTATGTATCTTATCATTTACACGACTGTTAACTAAAAGTCCGACTACCTCATGGATGGTATAGAATATTAAATCTAATGGAAGAGGATAGTTCATGAAGAATAATATGTAATTATAGAAAATGTCCCAACTCTAATTATGTTGTGATCATTATTAGAAAGAATTCGTAGGAGGAGGAAGAGCGGTTATCAATAATATGATACTTATTGATTTTCAGCACCATCAAAACCTAACAATAAGGGCCGGATATCGTCCTGAAGTCCACCGGGCCTGTTAGTTTTGCAAGATTGTGTTGATTTGAACTTTGAGTTAGCAATGAGTGCATTAGTTGTTGTTATAGGAAAATATGCAGCGTTGATCTTTTAGGGTCTCATTAATAGCTAATACCGATGACGTATCTGAGAATGATGGTAAAAAATGAGGGTAGACTGTTATCAATTATGCGCCTACTTAGGCTCTGAAAAGATTATTCCAATAGAACAAGGATTGAAAAATTATATATTTAATGGTAATATACAAAAAGAGCAGATTAAATGAATAAAATTAAGAGACTAAAAGAAGTAGATGGCGCTATCTGGTTTATCATCCTTCTCTATATTGGCTTATTTTCAATAGCAATATCATTGGTAAAAAGGTATCTTGGATTAGAAAATGAATATTATCGAACCAAGCGCTATGAAAGATTATTCCAATAGAACAAGCGGGATTGAAACAGACTCCCTCCTCCATATGCTCTTTTGTCTTCCATATTCATAACTCAAATTACAAGATTCTTCAAAAAATTTGAAATAAACATTTGCAACATTTTGTAGAATCTATATGATAATCAACTCAATTCATAAGGACTCAATAAATAAGTGATAAAATCAAAAAATTACAAGAACTGAAATAAACATTTGAACAAAATTGATGATGTATAATTGTCGTTTTGCGATATAAAAACAAACGCAAAGAGAACTGATATCGTCCGAAGTCTTATCACCGGGCTCATTGTTAATCTACTACCTTTTTATTAGGACTCAATAAATAAAGAGTGATAAAATATGGGTTGGAACTAAAAATTACAAGAACTGAAAATGAACGGGCAGAAATAGAAGAGAAAAGGAAATGCATCAGAAAAGAATGATGATGTATAATTGTCGTTTTTTGTAGAATCTATGATATAGATCGATATCGTCCTGAAGTCCAAACTCATTGTTAATCTACTACTTTATTAGGACTCAATAAATAAAGAGTGATAAAATATGGGTTGGAACTAAAATTACAAGAACTGAAATGAAACAAATAGAAGAGAAAGGGGAAAATGAACAGGAAAAGAATGATGATGTATAATTGTCGTTTTGCGATTGATTTTGCTAATAAACATGGAATTCCGTGATGTAATACCGATCACATTTTGTAGAATCTATGATATAGATCGATATCATTTTGAATTCCACCTGACCCGTTGTAAATTTACCACTTTATTAGGACTCACTACATAAGGAGTGATAAAATATGGGCTGGAACTAAAATACAAAACAGAAATGAAAGACCAGAAATAGAAGAGAAAGGGGAAAATGAACAGGAAAAGAATGATGATGTATAATTGTCGTTTTGCGGTACTAACAAAACAAACGCAAAGAGAACTTGATTTTGGTAATAAACATATTGCGTCACGTGATGCAATCCCGATGTGCTTATGAGGATCAAATTTTGCAGATACATCAGAAGGTCAGAGACGAAATTATTCGCCAGTGACTAACCCCTTCTGTGGAAGTAAGAATGTTCTCTCCAGACAAAGACGGTATAAAGGATGTAGGAATTTTTAACGCAGAAAATCCGATGTCTATAAACGATTATGGTCTAATTGTGAAACATATACTTTCAAGAATACCTTTTGCTAATTCTGATGATTTTAGAACATTTTGACTGATATTATAGATATAAACAGTATCAATGTTTCTAACACGAAAGGTGGTACTCAATTGGGTAAACTATTCTGAAAATAACTTTTTCTAATGTCCCATTATATCCAGGGTTCTAACGTTCTATGAGATATATGATGGACTATCTAGAGATGCAGCCATTAATATGCGGACACTTCAATATGTTTAAATTGGTTATTTGGGTTTAGACATCGTCATTCAGAGCCAACTATAACAACTGAAGTTCCGTTGGTTAATGTGTCAAACGCAGGCGAAAACTTTTTTCCAATTTCATATAGTTCATTAATTTGCTCCTTAGACGCAGTATTGCTATTGATTTTCAGATTTACTCTAAACTGCTGGGCCCCGGGTCTAACACTTGAATCTATGCCTGTAAAACCACGCAAATTAACATCACCTTCTACATCAACATTGATGCTATCAATAAGGATACCCCTTGATGTAGCATGAACTACTATAGTTTGTATTAAACATGCAGCTAAGCTACCCATACAGACCTCACAAACAGTGGGCCCGCTTCCTTCACCAGAAAATTGAATCGGAAAATCGTAAGCCATTGTATATTCTGCATTCCTGTCCATGGTTCTCCCACCAAGGTTGAAATGTTTGGACCTGGATGTGACACCAAAACCACCATTCCAATTCGATTTTACATAAAAAGTTGCTGTGGCCATTGCAGAAGGATTATTCTGAAGAGACTCATACATGGTTTTCAGCGTTTGTGTATTTACCTTATTAATTTGAGTATCGTTTGATCTATCATTCATTTAATTACTACAAGAAATACGAGATAATATTCTTTATTGATTAAATAGAAGAAATAAATGGAATTAACATAGTAAATGCACTAGCCATATCTCATACTTTATGAGTAGCGAACTGTATGTTATCTTTGAACCTTATGTTAATCTGTTTTTTTTTCTTTTTATCTCATAGTTACAAGCTATGTCTTTTTTAAAAATTTTGATCTGTTCTTCAAAATCATTTATCGGCCAAAAATGTATTCGTTTGACTCCAGCTTCATAAAAAGCATTTATCTTTTGGGTGCATTCTTCGACAGAGCCAAAAAGGAGCGCATCTTCCAACAGTTCTGCAGGTCTTCCCAATGCTGGTGATAGAATACCTTTTACCATTTTTCTAACCTTGTATTTGTCATTATCAATATATCAAAACATCGACATAATAGAATTTTCAAATGATTCAGAATCTTTACCTAATCTTTTTCTATACGATAAAAGTATATTCCATTTCTCTTTGAATTTAACTGGTGTAATATTATAGGTAGAGGCCATCCAACCATCACCATATTTTGCTACTCTTTTTAGACCTACTTCTGATGATCCCCAAGTTCCTATGAAAATAGGAGGATGAGGTCTTTGTTATGGTTTAGGTGCAAAAGATACTTTCTCTAATTGATAATGTTTGCCATTATAATCTACTTTATCTAATTCATAATTTTGTTCTGCTTGATGTGATCATTTACACTTAAAGAATCATATCCAAGGAATTCGGCCTTTTTTATAATGATAATATCTGTTCTCGTGTATCAGGCGATTCGTCTATTCCTTTTTTCTCTTAATTAGTTTTATCAAACCCCATAACTGGCAAGTGAACCCCAAATAGGATCTTTCCCATTTGACACCTCCCATTTGATGATTATTATTGATTTATCTAAAAAGTCAATCTTAGTAATAGCTAAATCAATATGTTATCTAAGTCAACTTTGTGTCATGCATTGACTCGTCTATGATTGTTCTAAAAGTCAAATTTATTCTTGAATGATTTATTTTGCTAGATATAGGTAAGGAATGTAGCCAATTTAGTTGCGTACTACCTCTCATCACAAGCAAGCTTCCATTCTCTAATAGCAGCGAAATTGTTTGTTTTGTGTGTTTATGTTTGAATGAAAACTTTCTTTCCGCTCCAAAACTTAAGGAGGCTATGCCCGTATTTTTTCCCAGGGATTTTTCATCATCGCTATGCCAGGTCATTCCCTCATTACCATCATGATATAAATTAAGCAAACAAGAGTTAAACTGTGAATTTGTGATTAATTCTATTTTTCTTTTGAGATCTATTAACTCATTGGTCCAAGGCAGTGCTTGCTTTGTGGTATTAGAATAAGTGTAAAGAAAATCTTTATCACCATACCAAGCAACTTTTCTCTTTGTAACTATGTGTCTTCCGTGATATAATGCCTCATCATTCTTCCAATTTATATTTTTTAGTAACAAATTATAATAGGTGTTTGCTTCTGATGTTGTCATTACCTTTCCATAATAGTTTGCTTCACCATCTTTGTTTAATACATTAACAAATTTGTCATTAAAAAGATTCATTTAATACATTTTCCAAACTACATACATTTTATTAATATAATGACGACAAGGTCTATAACCATTTAAAAGGGGTAGGTGATTTCGATACATAGAATAGAATATTCAGAGTTTTAAATTGTCTTAATGAACCCTAGACAACACTTGTATGCCCGAGTTAAATCAAATTTGGATAAATTATGAACCTTCTACTCTAGTAAGTTCATGAATATAGAATAATAGTATGTGAGGCATAATATTAGCACTCATAATTCTAAAATCTTGAAATCCAATCAGTTGTTGATATTTTGGATATCAAGAAGACCAGTCCGACCCACCTTTTGAAATCAAAGATAATAAAAAAATCGCTTCACTCTTGTCTCTATAATTGAATATTTCCATTAATCCATCTCTACGTACTGAATGTGTATAATTTGTAAGGCTTTTTAGTACCGTAATTCACATATTTCCATCGCTCATTAGGTATAGTTAGTTCGTGAAATTCGTTCTGCATGCCTGGATCCAGTGATTTATATATATTCTCACCGATAGACACTTTGTTTGGACTTGTTATTGACATTATTTTCGATGCTACATTCATACCATATCCTAATATGTCAATAGGTGAGCGTTGATCGTATCCGAACTGAACAATTGCGTTTTCTCCCGCATCTATTCCAATCTTGACGGAAAGCTCTGGATACTTGTATATTTTATGCATAAATGAATTTACTTCTTCCTTGATTGAATTGATCATCAATTTCCCTGATTCAACCGCTATATCTGAGGCAAGATATTTGTTATGATTATCAATACGACTTGGAAAAAAAGAGATCACTGCATCGCCGGCATATTTTAAGACATATCCACCTAGGGTATCTACAACATTTGAAATGTGATAATCAAAAATCCTGACGATAGAAACTAGGTTATCTATGGGTAAGGTCATGCTCATCTTCGTTGAACCAACCAGATCAGCATATATTATTATTATTGGGATCTTTGTGCCGACATGGTTAAGGAGAAAGTTTTGACCACGTCTCACAGTAGAATGAATTACCTTTGGCCAAAGGTTATCCAGTATCAAAGGTGTATGGGTTTTGTACCAATAAACCATCAATTCTTCTTCCTTCATACTCTTTTCGAGTAAAGATAAATTCTCTTGTTTATATGGAATGTCAATCTTTTGCATGTTCTCTATAAGTGATTCGTACGCCCTCAATTCACCATGATTTATTGCAAAATCTTGTCTAAGTTGTACAATTTCATAGTCCTCTGGTAATGAATGTTTTAAATCCTTCTTCTTCACTTCTATTTTTGAATTTTCAGAAAGATCAATTTCAGACCGTGTTGGTGTTATATTAGTAGTAACGAATAATGATAACAAGTCGGCCTTTTTATCTGTGGGTTTTTCTCCAATTTGGCTTATTATATCTCGAAGTCTGATCTTTTGAATATTTGTTACTTTCAAATGCCTTCTTAATACCTGCTTTAACCCTCGAATCGGAGTATTGTCTATTCGGGAAGCTATTCTAAGTGTTGCTGCATTTTCAATAGAAAGTACTTCATTTAACTCTTTAATTAGAATTAGTTTTGATTGAACACGATTCTTTTTATCATTATTATTCTCTATCTTAGATATCAATAATTCAGATATTATGTATCTCGTCACAGATAAGGTTATTGCAACACATTGAAATCGAGAATTTATAGTTTTCTGATAATAATTGCTTTAGGTATCATGTATATAGGAATATTGGATTTTAATAGTAATTATTGGTGCTGTAGACTGTTTTTGTATTCGTACTTAAATATATAAAAAAGTAATGATTAAATGTTGTCAAACAATTGCAAGAATCTCAGATTCTAGTAATTTTGCCATTCATAAGTAATTTTTGATTTTGGAAAACAAATCATCTTGATAAATTGTAAGAAATTATATAAATTATTTCACGACCTATATTCAATTTTCTCTTATCATCTAGACCTAATCACAGATGTCAAACTATAAAAGGTAACATTACCAAAAAAATAGCTCTGGCAATACTACCACACCCTTGTGAAATTCTTTTAGAGTTATCAGTTTTTGATTTCATCTTAAAAATTCCAATCGATCTTGCATATATAAATGACGTTATAATGTCTAAATGTTTACTATAAGTTAAAAGATCTATTTTAGGAATAGAAAATATTTGCAACTGATTACCTAAAATGCTCAATAATATACGTTATTTGGAATTATTGCCAAAACTATAAGTAGTACTCTAACCATTCATTAGTATGTCAATAATAAGGATTGGCAATTGTAAATCATCTCTACTTGAAATAGGTATTTTGACTATTTCTTTGATCCTGCTAACGTTATCGATCCCCGCTAATAATTTCTACGCTTTGGCCAGCTCCGATAGCATCAAGACAAATGATAGAGCAAGCGTTAACACTAACGTGTCTCAACTTGACATTTCTAAAATAAACTCGAATTCAACTGATTTCGGAGTAAATGATTCAAATTCAACAAATAACTATAACAAACTTGTCTCTATTATTCCCTTAAATGAAAATCAGAGACAAATACAAGTCGACAGGGATGTATTGCAAAGTCTCGTATTAAACAAATCTATAGGCAATATTTCTAGTTTTTCGAATGAAAACGAAGTAGTGTGTAATACTATAGATGGTACTAGTTCAGAGTTCCTTGGAATTAATGGCCAAACTCCGTGTACTGTAACTTTGTCAAATAATGACAAAGAGATCAGGATTGACTTTGATTATGAAATTATAGAAAATGACGATACGAATGATATTACAGCATACTATAACAATCTACAACAACCAAATAACGTGGTTCTGGAACCAGGTGAAATATTTGTATTTTCTAGAGAGGGTGGAGAAGATTATGATGATTTAGATATATTTTTGGTCGACAGCAATGTTGAAAACGGAAATATTATTGGTATTGATTCAAACGAATTTGCCAGGGTATTTTTGGATCACTTCAAATTTTTTAATACTGATTTTTTCATAGTACCAAATCTAGATGATGGGTTATCTACTTGGAAAATGGTTATAGGTTATGAAAACAATGACGAACTTATATCATTTTTTATCGCTGATAATGTAACCATAGAATAATAGGAGAAGCTATCAAGACGCTCACATCAACATCAATTTTTTATGTCAAAATTTTTTGTCCCTTCGATAATTTTTCTCATTTTGCAATTAATTCTTTAACTCAATAAAATTAATATACTATCTGCATAGGAAAAATCATTGATCAAATCAATCTATTAGTAACGGATCAAAGCAATCTAATTATAAACGACATGATTAATGGTCGCAGCCTAATATCTCAAAGAACATCTATTCCTCACACCCGAATAGATGGCACTTTGGTAGTAGAGATAATATGTTATAAGGATTTTAACTAAATTTCATAGATTAAAATGAACTGCACAAAAATAAAGTGCCACCACGACTAACCTATTCTAAAGGTTAACTTGTTCAGAAGGAAATCCCCTAGGGTCTAGTAAATTAAATTCCTCCAACCATGCTGTAACTTCTTCTTGGGACTCCAAAAAGGCCTTGGCTTCACCTTTTCGCATCTTATCCAGTTTGCCAATCACTTCTTTAAACTTGTCTGTATCCATTACTATTCCATAGTAATCTCTTACCCTTTCTAGTGTTGTTTCGTAGTGTCTCTTATCTCCGGATGCCGTGGCATCGGATATTATTGCCACATCGTAACCTATGTTAAATCCTTCCCTTAATGAAGTCTCTACACAAATAGAAGTATCAATCCCAGTAAATATCAAAAAATTAATACTTTGACTCTGAAGCATAATTCTGAAATCTGTATCCTGGAAAGCAGAATCCCTTCTTTTGATAACTACAGGATCTTTCTTATTCGGTTTTAGTTCATCGATTGTTAATCCATCCCATGTGCCTCTAACACAGATAGGTACTTTCAACCTCTCCTGTCTTGATTTTGGTAAGATATTATGAACGTTTGTAAGAATATCTATGCCACTTTCCTCCTTCACTGCCTCGGTATAAAAAACAGGAATACCCATACTTCTGCAGAATTCTATTGAATCTTTAATTTTCGGAATTACTTCTCTATACATGGCTGTGTTATATCCTATTTTATCATAAGATCCTCCCTTTGATACGAAACCATTCTGCATATCTACAACAACTAAGGCAGGTACAATAGTACGACCATTGGGTAGAGTAACTTTAAACATTAATTCATTCTGAATAATAATCTGCTTAAAGATAAACTTTTACTATAGACACTCTGGGGGAAGGTTGATTCTTATCTTTGTTTAGCATATGCACAGCGTACTTTGAAAATTCCTTATAGTTGATTCAAAAAGAAGAAATAACTCAATGATTCAACTCACAAAAATAATCGCCCTATCATAACCAGAGTGAAATAAGAGTCTATGGTATGATCTACAATACCATTTCTTGGTAGTGCTAGCAAAGTTGAAACTAGCTGTGAGTTTTCTTTGCTTATTGCATAATTCCAATAATAGTAATAATATGTGTTATTGCTTAAACAAACAAGAAATTATCTATCTTTTGATGACTTATGAATTGCATATGTGTGTTAACATATCTCAATAAAGTGCTCTGTATCGGTATCCAAATATGATGTGAGATTAGACGGAACCGTCTCTGGTCTTATCAAAGATGATTGTCATCACAGGTAAGGATATTGTAATACCTTGAAATCGAGAATTTATAGTTTCTGAAAATAATTTATATGAATAGTTAAGGAATGACGATAAATTAATTGGTCTTGTATGTAAAATTATCCTTCAATAAACTAAGCAGACTCAAAAACGTTAACAAGAACATTATTCCTCTTTCATTACCAATACGAGTGGTTCTCTCTCCTATTAATATTCTATTTAGTTGAATACTATATGTTGGAGAATCAACAAATAACAAAATTCATAAATTATCTATTGCCTCTTTCATATCTTTTTCACTTAAACCTTGATATTTCATAATTTGATCATAGACTGGTCCTTTGGTAACCAACTTTGGTCCTGGTTCCAATATCGAAACAGAATGCTTGATCAGCTCATTCATATGTCTCATCCACTCTGTCAATTGTTCTTTTAGACTCTCATCCGAAGTCATTTTAGCGGTTCCTATTATTTGACCTAGTTGGTGAAATGCCACAATGATCATCAGCCTAATTCGTTGACATTCTTGCTTAAAATTATCATTATCTTTTATATTTGAAATTGTCTTGCTTAGGTGATACTGACAATTATCAAGTGAAGTTGCAACTTCATTTGTTTTCACAAATTCGATAAATTTATCAGAGAAGTTCGCCAGACCCATATTTAAATCTGTAAACCCTATCTTTGCCCCATTCAAAGTGATTTCATTGCCAGTCCTTTTTATTAACATCTCAAGCTCTTTCCCTTTGATCAGCGCTACGATTTTTGTAAGCAATTCCATTATTTTTTTCTTGGATAGATATTATATAAATTTAGGTCGTATTTGCATAGGATTTTCAATATGTACGAAAAGAATGTTGACATTGTAGTGAGGGAGGGATTCAAGTTTTGCCTAGCTTTTGACATTAGTAAATCGGATTATTTACTTAAGATTCAATCAGTAAAAAGGAAATGGAATGTTCCAATTTGGAAGGTGCAATATTATAATCTTCAGATTTGAATCTACCAAACATATTTGAATTTGTTATGTTATTCTGACAACATGGATTCTTTATCAAGTAAATATATATCTTAATTAGATAGGAATGTACTGTTGATATTGACTTCTTACAATTTAATTATTTATCAGCTAATATTACCTCTTTGATTTCGAGGTCATGAAATCAGACATGTGAATTACAAAAATCCCTAGAAATCCTGTGATACATCCAAAAGTGGCCAAAAATATATTTTCAGGCAAATGACTGGGGTATCCTAATTCTTTTAAGACTATTTGAATAACTAGTATCATTATAATATTAGAAGATCCTATAGTTGCCGTAAGAGAAGCACCAATCCTACGAAGGCCAATTACATAAGATAATGAACCAATAAATGGAATTAGAGAAAACAAAAACAAGAGAATTAAATTTCTATGAACTGATAATAACTCCAACTGAGATGGTGATTCATTGTAGTATTGTACTGTTGTAAACGTTGCTTCGTATAACAAAGAAAGAACCATGAATACCACAAGTATCATACCTGAAAGAAACATGGATGCACCTGCCACCTGCACTGATGAATGTCTCTTGACTAATTTTCCCAGAAATAACACTCCAACTGCAAAACCTACCGCAGAAAGGATTGCTTCTAAATCACCGAAACTAACTAAAGAGAAGACTGTAGGAAATATTGAATTAATATTTACATCCACAATGAAATTTGAGAGATTTGGATTGCTGAAATAATCAACAGGCACATCGCTAGCCAGAGACAGGAAAAACCCAAGAGATCCTATAAATATACCAATAATTTGAAATTTGTTTAATCGTTCGTTCAAGAATAATCTTGCTAAAATAATTATAAGAATGATTTCAATTGGTGCAGCTATAAGGGCTTCTTTCGATGCCCCTATTCGATTTATGGAGTCATACCATGCATATATTCCGAGTGAAAGTGACAAAGAGGCCATAATAAGGGATTTCCAACTTTTAGTAAATATCTTTATAAGATCATTATAATTTTTAAAGATAATAGATCCAACCGATAACAAAATTAATCCCGATAGCGTAATACTCAAAGAAGAAAGCACTATAGGTGAAATCCTAACAAAGTATATCGTAAGATATTCGATAATGATTGATTCCAAGGAGAGTGCAAGGGCGTACACAAAGACTATCCATGATTTGTAAAATAGCAAAAGATCATTTCTCTATGTTCTTATCTTGTATATTAGGGATTTTGTCATCAAGAAAAGAGATTTGTCAAACCATTGGAAAACTTGTAAAATGTATGTTTTTACCAGTACATTGCCAAATGACAATCCATATTCCTTTACATATAAAGAGAAGGTTCAAGATCTATTGGACTCGTAATATTTCTATTACGAAGCCTACCGGGCCTGCTGTAATTTTACTATATAGCAAGACTTGCCAATAAATATAAGATGAGATAATAATAGTTGTAAATAGAATTACAACAAGAAAAAGGGCAAAAAAGATATCAGTTTTGACTTACTTTTTTATGAATTAGGTTGTAAAAAGAGGACGAAAAGAAATGTCATCCAAGGAAATAGAATCCAAGGGCAATGATTATGTAAACTGCAGTTAGCATCACTCCTTCAAACCAGTTGCTTTTTCCATCGTGGGCTATTAAGTTAAGTATTATTGCAGCTAAGAAAAGGGTTACCAATTCATATATTGTAAACTCCAAGGTAAAAGGTTGACCTAGGGCAATTCCTGCAAAAACTAGGATTGGAACAACAAAGAGTGCAATTTGTGTACCTGAGCCGGCAGCTATACCAATAGATAAATCAATTTTTCCCTTCCTTGCCAAGAGTATCGCACTACTATGCTCAGCTGCATTTCCTACAATACCCACTATGATGGCACCAACAAACATTTCACCAAAACCTAGCCTTTCGCCTGTTTCTTCTACAGAACCAACAAGAACTTCACTTACCACTACCACACCCAGCATACTAAGTCCAAGTATTAAGAATGACTTTTTCTTGCTCCAATGCTTGAGACTTTGAGAAGATAAAGTGTTATCATTTTCATTTGAATATTCAGTAGAAGTAAAAAGATATTTGTGGGTAACAAATGTAAAAATTATACCTGCCATGTAAACACCTAATAAGATAATAGCTACCGAGTCACTTAGAAGTTGGATCTGTATTTCTCCGTTAACTGATTGTGGTTGAAATGTAGTTATTGCTAGCAATGTTGGTATTGCCAATCCAATGATAGAAAGAAATATCATTGAGGATTGTAAGCCCGCATTTTCACGATTAAAAGATTGTTCTTTATGACGGAATCCTCCCACAATCATACTTAAACCAAAAATTAGCATAATATTTCCCAAAATAGCACCTATGATAGAAGCTTTAACCAAGTCTATCAAACCTGCGCTTAGGGCTATTATACCTATAATGATCTCAGCTGCATTTCCAAAAGTCACATTCAGAAGCGACCCAACTGTAGACCCATAATGTGAAGCCAGGTGTTCGGTAGAATCTCCGATCAGTTTTGCCAAAGGAATCAATGCAAGTATAGATACGATGAAAATAAGTGTGGCATTTGAATCAAATTGATCCAAAAAGAGAGATATTGGAGCAAATATTAAAAGTAGATATAGTATTGAAGATTTACTAAATTTTACCATATTGTATAACTAATATTTCTTTATTTTAGTACAAGATAAAAGTTAGTAGATTATGGTATTAAACTACATTAAGACTTTATCTTAATAAAAGAAGTTAAATTTAATTTGTCATATCAACGCAAAAGAATTTTTGTGAACAAGAATCAATTATCCATCGAATTTAAGCCTGAGTGGTTAACTGAGGATTTTAATTATCATTAGGTAACGTACAGGGAAGCTGTTCTGAATTAGACAGATGCTAGGTTATCAATGACCAAATCGAGCCAAAGTATTATGAATTTCCACTATTTTCGGGACCCCTGTTGAGGAACATTAATTATACCTTCATTAGATGGATAGCAAGGATTTTTGTAAGAATAAATGACTAGTAATTATTGAAGTCCTGTTTTTGTACCTCTTCCAGAAGTGTTATCTTTATCTTTTGCAAACTGTTTTGATTGAGTGTTTTTAGTTTGTGAAACCTTTGAATCGTATTTATTATTTTTAAGTTGCTCTTCTTTAATTGAGGTTACATTATTTTTACTATAGCCAGCAAATGATTCAGCTATTGTATTTTGATTTCTTTGCTTTAATTCTTGTGTAACATATTCTCGTATTTTGCTTGAATAAATGAAATTATCTATGGGCGGATTTTCTTTTAATTTATTGATAATGGATTTTGATATGTCTTTAGCCAGCATAAACGGTGTTCCCGCCCTGCTAATTCCTCTCACGAGTTTCTCTTCCTCAAATTTTTCAGAATTACCACTCCTTTTTTCTACAATTAATTCTGATAATGGATGTTGATTTTGACCTTCGGTCATTTCATTTCAATATTGTATATGAAAGTATAAATGAATAAGATAATATTGTCCTCGAAATTAGTGGAAATAAAATTTCCTAGTGTTGATTCACCTTATTATTAGGGCTTGTACAGAAAGTCCAGTTGATCTTATTCTTTGATTTTTGGATCGAATTTATGAATATGCGTGGTTTAGTCAATATTATTATAGCAGAATCAAATCCCAAAAGGCTCTAGAATCATAATATATCTATTACTAAACTCCTTGGACCCAAACCAATTATTCTATTAAACGATATCGAGTTAAGTCTGTTCCATTAGTATCAATATTTGTAGATTGAAATTTAGAAAGTAAAACATTGATGTGATGGATATGTAGATAAACTGTATATTTTGAAACCCTATTCAAGATAATGACTTTTCTAACAACTTGTTTAGACGAATACTTTCTTGCGCAATAGATGACATCGATGAAAAATTTTTATTATTTATAAAAATAACCCAAATGTTAATACAATTATGACCGTCATCACAAAGAATATTCAGATCAAATCAAAATCAGAAAATGACATTATTGACATTACACATCAGGTATCCAAGATTGTTAAAGAAAGTAAAATAGAAAACGGGGCGGTCATAGTTTTTATTGTCTGATCAACAGCTGCAATCACAACCATAGAGTATGAACCAGGATTGCAAAATGACTTCCCAGACATGCTATCGAGACTGGTGCCTAAAGATATTGAATACGCTCATGATAATACATGGCATGATGGAAATGGACACTCCCATGTTAAAGCATCGTTGATTGGACCAAGCTTAGCTATTCCATTTATAGAAGGTCATCTAACGCTTGGAACCTGGCAACAGATAGTATTGGTAGAGATGGATACAAGACCGAGGGAACGCAAAATCATATTACAAGTAATAGGTGAATAAACATAGCTTGCACCATGACGGTAAAAATGATTCTCCGATTAAAGACTGAACGTATTTAATTAAATCACAATAGTAACATGTATGGGAGTTAATACTAGAATTTTTACCTCCTACAAGACATTTATTTTTATTCCATGTAAAAACAAATAGTATAACAAAATAGTTCATTTTAAAACATCACGTACAAAAGAGAACCACCTCTATAGAACCGCTATCTGCACAAACCCTCGTTCATACCGTTATGATAAACTACTTCGGAAATTAAAAGAATAATTAATTCTGCCCTCGTCATTATTGTTACTTAGCTCTTTTACCCTCCCAACTCAAACCCTACCTATGTTCCTATAAAACATATCTTTGTTGCAGGCTTCTTGCGGGAAGAAATACAATTAAATGTTTTTTTCAGTAAACTCTGCTACTTTATTATTACATTTGTTTTAGTTTCAACATGATCTAAAATATCATCTTTCAGTTGTGGATCTAGAATATTACCCACAATATTAACAGGAGAATATGCCAATATTTTCCCATCTTTACTTATGGGTGTTGGACCGAAGAAGAAACACAAGGCTTTACCTTCAGGCCAATATGCAACATCCAGTTCATTAACTTCCGTCTTTGCATTTTCTTCCTCTTTAACATCGATTTCTATTGGATCCGTATAAAGTTCATCTCCCCATCTGTTAATTTTGACTTTGACCGGAAGATGATCAAGTATTGCTTTAAAAGTCTTTGGAGAAAATGAACTGTCCAATTCGAGTCTGATATTTTTATTATCAAGGTCGGAGAAAACAACAGTAATGATCTTTTTCATATACTAAATAAACTAACGCAAAAGTTGTATTCAAATATATATCTCTACTAATTCTCCATTTAACAAAAACAATTTTTTTGAAATTATTAAGATTGTTAGCCGGATTAATCGTGCTTACTCACAGCTATTTTTATTATCGTTAAATACTATTTTATACATGTCAGTTTACTCAAGTATCCATTACAGGAGTATCGAGACGTCAATTCATTAAATGAGGTATGTTATGAGGGCATATATCCCATGAGAAGCGCTTTTCCTACCTCATTTTTATCTTACTATTGGTTCTTTATTCTAATCGTCAGTAGATTTTTGGTTTTTTCCAGAACTAAAAATGGTAAACTTCGACTCTGACGAAAGGCCACATTTACTAAGATACCGAGGGGATCTATGTTTATCAGAGATGCAGAAATAATTACGATATTTTTTGTATATCAATAGTCAAAGGAATACTTATTTAATTAAGATCCCATATACCTCATGGATTCGAAGCCCACCGGGTCCATTTTAAATCACCATTCATCAAAATGAATAACTAATCTATCTAACGAGCCATAACAGCTTGTGATAACCTAATTCTGTGACTAATTTTAAATGCAATGCGGATTAATTATCAATAGACATTATTTGTTTACAGAAAAAGAAATAGAATATATTAAATCACAAAGACTTGCGAGAATAGCCACATCGTCGATCTCCCCTTCAAATATTGAAAGTAATCAACCAGATGTTGCCCCCGTAGGTTTTGATTTTGATGACGAGTATTTTTATGTTGGTGGAATAAATATTCTAAAATCTACGAAATATAAGAATGTAATAAAGAATAACAAAGTTGCATTAGTGATTGATGATTTAAGAAGTATAAATCCATGGGACCCACGAGGTATTAGAATTTATGGATTAGCAGACACGGTTGATAGGAAAGAAGGTTACATGTCTAACACAAATCATCCACAATCTCGATATATAAGAATAAAACCTACAAAAAAATGGAGTTGGGGAATAGAAGCACCTGTTTTTGTAGAAGGTAAATTTAATGTAAAGAAATCGAGCATTGATGGATGAAAAAATACCATACTGTTATATCAAATTTTAATTTAATAGATAGTATTAAAGAATCCCCTTCAAAGGACCGATCTGGCGCTGAAGCCCACCAGGTCCGTTTGATATTTCTCTTGACTATTAGCTCGGTAGTGAATTCACTTTCCTTATCCAAGTTCATATATTTTGATGCTAGAAAATACTTTATTAAACAAATATGAACATAATATAAAATTACTTGTAGTAATACCTTAGAAATATAACGTCTAACCGCTTGGTTCATCAGATGATTGTTACTCTATAAAATTGACAATCCCATTCTACAATTAAAATTCAAGTAATAGAGTCCCAACATATCAATAACTAAATAAATTGCACTAGTTCACAATTATTTTTCCAGTCATAGTGGTATGTAACTTGCAATGATAATCATATGTACCAGCTGAGTCAAAAGTTTGATCAAAAGTTTGATCAAGTCTCAAATCCTCAGAACCAAATAATTCTTGTTTCTCTGTTACCGTATGTATTCCAAAATCCTTATTTGTCCATGTTACTCGGTCACCTTGGTTTATTGTCAATGGATTTGGATCATACGCTTTATCAGCCAAGGTTGATGCATCCGAAACAATATATATGTCATTATTGGATTGAGCCTAAGTAACTGGGATAGCAGATATTGCAAAAGTCAACGCTAGCATCATTAACGTCATCATTTCATTTTGATTTAGAATATTACGTTGTAGCAAATAATATACAATACATCAGTGTATTCTATGATAAATAAGATAGATGTTAAATTAATGTTCAATAATCACCAATTAGTAGGGTCTGATCTCAAATCAGAAAATTTTTTTCTTTGAAAATCTAGATCAAAACTACGATAAATACGATTTGATCCTAATAAAGAATAAGATAGAACAAACTGATCAATTTGATGATGAAATGATAATGACATTCAACAATCACAATTAAAAAGTATCTTTCCAAATCAGAAAATGAAAATCTAGATCAATCCCTGAATAAATACCATTTCTCGACTAATATAATATAATAACTGAAAAAATAATAAGGGCTAAATCATGTGAAAATTAAATCCTTATCATGAGAGAAAAAGCAAAGGTTTGATTTTCAATTGATAGAATCGTATTGCATTTTATTATTGAAATTATAGTTGACATGCATTAAAGGCATATCAATAAGACTTTTTTCAAAATAGATAGGTAAAGTTCGTTATTCCAATAGTTACTAGTAGATAATAAAAAAAATAATTAAACAGAAATTATATATCTATTTATTAGTTTATTAATTTTTCATTTATAAAGTACGTTATTCAATTTGCTAATTGATAAGATAAATAAACAAATGAATATAATCATTTTATAGTTCTATCAAAATCATCAGAAATAATCAATATAATACGTAAGCAAAAGTAATTGCAATCATGATAAGTATCTTTTACAAATCATTAGACTCCGGTCAAGATGAAGATAATCAGGTTTTTCGTAGGATTAAATCATGAGTAAGAAATTAGTAATATAATTTGTGAGAATTTAAACAGGGGTTCTTATGTTTATGTTCTTAATAGAATTTCTAAGAAATTAGTAACTAAATAGATTCATTTCAAACTCAGAATTTTATGTCCTTTTTCAGTAATCATTTTTCCTTTGTCTGTGTTTCAAACGGGTAGTTCTTTTGTAGAAATAAATTCTCCAATACAGGATCAACAAATCCCTCGAAATGCTATCATTAATATTTCAGGAACATCACAGGATAACAATTACTCTAAATGTAAAATAATGATAGTAGTCAACAAAGAATTTCCGTACAGGGATATAAAGCCTATAGATAATTTTAGCCGAGTTGATTATTCAAAATGGAGCTTTATTCTTACTCCTGATTATACTAAGTTGAAGTTAGGAGAAAATAAAATAACTTCGAAAGCTGTATGTGATGAATATCACATAACCATGGCAAAAGACAACGTTACTGGACGGTACATAAAACATTCAAGCGTAAACGTAACAGGCATAATAAACTCATTAGGATGAACTTGGAAGCAAGAAGTGGTCATCAAGTATTGACCCTACAGTAGCTCGAAATACGAACGGTAAATTATATGTGTTTATGATAGATAAGTACGAATTAGTTTACCATAAATGGATGACCACAAATGATGAAGATACTGGCAGGTGGAATTGGTCTGATGATTGGACTAAGTTATGATCGCTAGTTTTGATTTCTGAAAAAAGATAGTGAGAATTGTTGGGCATAGGTAACTCATGATATTTGCTATTCTTTCTTTTATATTTCATTCATCAAATATGAATAGAATATGATTCGTATCCTTTTATTAGGACAAATCAGTCTTCAATCAATACCTAGTTTGCACCTGAAGGAACAAACGGAGTTTGAGCTTCCTTACAAATTGTCGGGCCATCATGCGTGGTGTCAAAACAATTAACATCAGTTATGTTAGAAATAGACTTTTTTTTACAGGAAGAATCCTCGTCTGCTGTTGAACCAATCGGTGAATTTGGAAACGCACATTCATCCTCTGGCATTGGTTGTCCTTGAATTTGAATTGGTGAGGTAATCAAGAACAGTTGTCATAAACAAAGTTATCAAATACAAAAAATAAAATAGTCTTTTATTTGGCACACACTATTGATCTAAACCTATTTTATAAGATTTGCTATTGGTTTTGAATATTTCCTTATATCATAGTATAAATTAAATCTGTGATTAAAAACCAAAATAGATCTTGTTTGGCATTCAACAATAGTAATAATCCTATTGTCTTTGGGGACCACTATTGATAACCATTCATAATAAAGCAATCAATTCATAGTAAATCATATGAATGATCAGGAATTCAAATACAAAGTAGATTGACAAATTCTTTTTAATGATTGATAAGTAATATCTATCCGTTACTCAATATGACGGCTTTAAAAAAATCAAGCACTCGACATGTAATATGGCTATTACTAAACTCATATTTCTTGTCTTTTCTCGATGTAACATATATTTAGGGAAACAATGAACAATAATATATTTTTCAAATATCCAAATATTAGAAAAAGAGCGAACATAAATGTTTGATGACGAAAAATTCAAGAAATCAGAAAAGTTGTAAATCAGACTCAAAGAATTAGTCATCTATTTTGTCAAAAATAGAAATACCGGCAATTACTACTTTAGAAAGGCTATACCTAGTTTTTCAATATCCACTCAAAACATTCGCAACCTGAAACTTCTGAGGTATTAATAACCCTGAATCCAAACTGTTCAACTAATTCATCTACAAGGTTTTGGCAGCCATCCTTGGTTATCTCATTAGCTTCGTTTGATCGTATTATGACTGTCTGGTTTGGTAGGGTCGTGTCCCCGAAAACTACGCAGGGCGATTGAGGTTGATATGTGGAGGGCGGAGGAGGAAGAGAGGAAAATCCGATCTGATTTGCTAACGGAACAAGGGTCAAAATAGACATCAAAGTCACCATTATTACTACTTTAAAACTTACCTTATTTTTTGATAACATCTACTTAAATTATTTAGTAATAATCATCTATATATTAATTATCTATGAACATTTAGGGTTTAAGGTCCATAATACAACACATGAATTTATTAAAAAAATTTGATGTTTATATCTATTATTACACAATGAAATAATATGTACATACAAATGAATCTATATAATTTACAAGATCTATGAAATATCGTTACCAATCTTTATAGTGTTGTACAATCATCACAACCAAATCATAGCTGAGATAGTAATTTCCTAGTTTTCCTACACTTACAATGTATGTAGACACCAAACTGGTTGTGAATTAGAAAAATGTTGGTAATCTAAGATGGTAAGATCAGCGAAAGTTTGAATTAATTGCAAACCAATACCAAGAACAATTATCACAATTAATCTCAAATTACAATTGTAAATTAATCGAAATGGTAAGTCGGATTGAGATAGAAATATTTGCTTAGGGTTGACAATCATTTTTGCGTTATTAGAGAGTATATAAAGAATTTCCCAATTTTTAAACAGATCGGGTCCCATTCTAAAGGATTGATATCATCCTGTATGCCCTGGTCACGTTTATGATGAACATAAAAAAATAGGCTAAAAAAATATTCTAAGGCATTAATCATTTTTGTCAATTTCCTGTCATAACAATTCTTCAAGAGGGGTAGCTATATGTTTTGTCCAACATGGAGATAGAATAAGGATCTTTGCGTAGATAATCCATTGAGTATTCCAAATCTGTTACTTGTGCTCAGGTGAATTACACCAGATAGGTCCAAACTATGTTGGATAATGATCTCTATTCTCCTATAATTGCAATCACGATCAAGATCATAAATAGAAGTATGCGCTTAGGGTTGACAATCATTTTTGTACAATTAGAAGTATATAAAGAATTTTCCAATTTCTAAACGAATCAGATCCCATTCTGGATGATTGATATCATCCTGTATCCCCTGATCCCGTTTACGACGAACTCTTAAAACATAAGTTAAAGAAATATTCTAAGGCAATAATCATTTTGTCAATTTACTGTCATAACAATTCTTCAAGAAGGGGTAGCTATATGTTTTGTCCAACATGGAGATAGATTAAGGATCTTTTCGTAGATAATCCATTGAGTATTCCAAATCTGTTACTTGTGCTCAGGTGAATTACACCAGATAGGTCCAAACTATGTTGATAATGATATCTATTCTCTTATGTTACTAATCATTTGATTTTTATCAAATGTCCCATCGCTTGGATGTATAATAATTTATCCAAACAAAAAAGTTCTTTTTTGAATCATTAACGTCTATGTGTCTGTAAATTGAAAATATAAGAATAGGTCATGAAGTTCATCTAAAGAAGCGTCCAGTGGGATCGGTAAAAGTGGGAAGACTTTGAATTAGTAAATGTGGGAAATTCCAGATCTCAAAGAGGAGGGCGATTTTTGGTTCGAAATATTTGGATGTCCGTTGATCCATTTTTTACGCATCTATCTGACCAAAGGAACTAAACACGCACCTCCTTTTGAGCTAAATAAACCTCTTGAGGGGGATGCATTGAAATAATTGAAACCAAAAGTTCCAAGTTAAAGTAGGTGATTAAGGTTAAAGCCAATTTTTGGTTGGAGGAAATATTGATAGCAAAGATATCAAAGTAAAGAAAAATCCTTATCAAAAGTCAATTCTACATTAGGACCATTAAGCTCCTTTCTAGGTTTACTTGGAATCACAGGTATCACAGCATATGTTGGTCTTTTTAAAATCTGCAATCTGAGAAAGACAAGATACAGTGTTTGTATCATCAGCTGCAGGAGGTGTGGGCTCTGTTGTATGTCAGCTTGCCAAAATAAAGGGTTGTTACGTCGTAGGTAGTTGCGGTAGTGATGAGAAAGCAAGGTGGTTAGTTGATGATCTTGAATAGACTATGCTTTAACTATCGAAAAATAGTTGGATAACATCTCTGAGGAATTAAGTAAAGTATGTCTAAATGGGATCGATCTATATTTTGATAATGTTGGAGGTAAACATCTAGAGGCAGCCATTAACAACATGAATACTTTGGAAGAATTGCTCTGTGGAACAACATCTCAATACAATGACGATCTCAAGATATCATCTGGTAACCTAGATCAACAAATTAACAAATCACCATCTTTAGACCATCTAATCTTTTCTTGGCTGTCTCACATAGGCTTAAACTTCAAGGTTTTATTTGGAGCGATCATTTTGATATTTTGAGTGAATTTAATTTAAATATGTCTAAATGGATTAGTGAAGATAGGATAAAACTTAAAGAATATATTGTTGAAAGGGTTGGAAAATGCGCCAAAGGCCTTTGTTAGTCTTTTTAATGGAGATACTATGGGCAGAGCATCAGTTAAATTAGATTAGTCAATAAAATCATTGATATGTTGCCTCAATAATTTTTCGATGTAATCCTAATCCTTACATTTACTGTATCAAATCGGGTCACTAAAGAACTTTGTTAGTTTTGATAGATGAAATTACATGATTTAAGAAAAATGTTAACCTAAAAAGACCATAGAGTGGTAGATAAAATAATCTCATTCTCAGTAGCGATTACACTTCTTCCATACTAATATTTTTCCAATTAACAGATCTCATTTACCTCATAAATTCGAAGTCAACCAGACACATTATCAAATAGGTTCAAACAATCATAGATAAAGTTATTCGTGCCACAGCAGGATTATTTACATTTATACCTGATGGAGTTATCCCTAACTTTACCACTTTGCTCCTTGGAACAATTTCTTTTTGGTTGATTTCAAGATCTTTGCTTGACTTGGATCTGTCCAATTTACAAAGTTTAGATGAATTAAAGGAATATAGTCACTATCTCCTGGTAGTGCTGTTCCAACCGGAAGCTTGAAAACCAAATGGCCCTTCTCCTTTATCCTATTAAGAAAGTCATATCCTTGTTGAAGGAATTGATTTGGTATTGACGCTAATAATGGAGCGAAATTTATTTTATGTCCCGACTCAGTAATAGAAGTAGCAGTTTTATTTATCTGATGTATCTGTTACTATATATGAAACCATTACACCATCAACATAACCATTTAATGTATTAAGTGAAATAGAATGATTAGCGACCGCTAGAACATTGGAATTATTTCCGATTAATAAAAAAATACCTAAAACAAATGTTGATAAGCCCAATATTTTCGAGTTGAAACTATTTACCATTACTTTGGTGCTATCGTCGCTTTATATAAAAGGGTTTAACAGAGCATAATGCAACAGATGAAGGTTTCTAAATACTATTGTTTAATTTATTTTGAGTATCTTAGAAAAAATGAATATGTTGCTTAATAATAAATATGCAGTGAACTATTAATTTAGCACAATCGTATTTGTTGTCATATTTATAATATGTTTAATCAATAATATCATGAGCTTAAATATTGATTGGATAGATGTGATAAAAAAGAGGCAAGAGGATTAAATGATGCTGATTTTGCTTTGAAGTTCAGAAGGCTTCTAATGGTCTGATTTTAACTCAACGTGGTATAGTAAATAAGGAATTATTTAGTATCCCACAAATGCTGTAGAAAGTTATGATGGAAAGATTCTTAAATTTAATATATCTGAGAATGAAGCGGTTATTAAATATAAAAAACTTTTTGAACCAAGACCAATAGAGATTGGGACCGTTTAAACTAAACCTGATATAGTAACCACTTCTGACGGATTCAACGAAAATTGAAGGAATAATCGATGAGGCAGTTGATGATGCGCTTAAGAATGAAGCTTATTCCAACTACAAAAGAGGAAGTAGACTTGGAAATAGAAAAGGCAGTGGAAAAAGAAGTTGCAGGATTAAATAAAGAAACAGGTGTAGAAAATAAGCCTATTAATCCTACCATATTCGGAGAACAAATTCCGCATGAAAATACTTTGAAGTCTATCGCGAACAAAAATGAAAAGTCTTCAAAGATTGTGACAGAAGAAAATGAGGAAGAAACCCCATTAAAAAAAGAGGAAGCAGGAATAGCTTAAAAATGTAGCCGAAGTTTGGAGATCTATTCCATATTTCGTTAGCGTGGAATATCCCTCTACTATATGTCTCTGTAAAAATATTCAGATACGATCCAAACAAAATTTTTCCTAACAAAAAAAGCGAAGGGAGTAATAATCTAAAAAATGACCCGGTAACACTAGTAGCGTAACAACAAACCATCTATACTAGCATTGTTTATTATTTGCATAAAGATTTGGCTCTTAATATCTAAATGATTTCTTCGCTAGAAAATATGTGGCATCAATTCATTTGCCTATTTATGCAATGCTATACAACCTATATGCAATGTCTGAAAATCAAAATAATAAAAAACCGAAAACCGTAGAAATCTTGTTAAAATAACAAGTGAATACAACGAAATGGAAGCCAAGATGAATCTGAGAGTGTTCTCGATGAAGCAGTAGATAGAGTAAAGTCAGGAACAACGGCTGTTATTAACAAGGTCAAGGATACCGACAAAAAAAGATCTGGTGCTGAATATAATAAAGAAAAAACAAACAAATCACAGAAAATAAGAAAGATAAAGGATACAGAGATTTAATGAATTTCTTGGGATACATGTCTTTTCTTTTGGCTGTGAGTTTTTACAACGATGATGAATTTCTTGGGATACATGTCTTTTCTTTTGGCTGTGATTTTTACGGTATCTTTCATATTATGCTTGACTATTCAGCAAATAGTAACTTATCATATTATCATAGAAAAAGCAAGGAAATTTGCGAAAAATAAACATTCTCTAGAGAATTAATCCAATAAAGATTTTTACCAAAATTAACAATGATATAAAATTAGTCATTAGTGACTCAAATAACGAAATTTCGATGTGGTAGTTATGTTTCAGTACAGGATTCAAACATATTTTCAACCTTAGAAGAAGAAGTAGATTTTTCATTTCACAGATTGTAGATCAAGTTTTAAAAAACTTCCAAAAGAATCTACATTTTATCTAAATCCAAGAGTTTTACTACACACAATATTTTAATATGTCAAATAAATCTTGGTCATATTACCAGATGTTGGTGACAATCTAATTTGTTTTTTCAGTTTAGCAATGCTACTCCTTAATATTTATGCTCAATGGAAAAACTTTGAAATAAGATGGTAAAATACCAATTGGCTCCCCATCTACTGATACTGTAATGTTATTTTCCAGGTCAGATAACAATGCTATAGACTGCGACTGACCATAATAAATTTCATCTTGATTAGTAATAGAATCTTCACCTTTTTATATCCACAAGTTTTCTAGTATTTTTCAAACCACCCGAATTTTTTACTATAACGGTATCTAGCAATCCGTCATCCATTTCAGGCTCTTGTGGCTGCATTAAAACCTCCCCATAATACTACCGTTTGATACCATCGCCATCGTCATCTTGGTTAAAGTTTTCACATTTGTATTACCGGTATCATTAAAGAATTCAATCAATTCACAAACATTGCTTTGATAGGTCGGCAATGTTGCTATTACTCCCAGTAATGGTGGATAGTAGACGACTGCTGATTCTGTCCCGAACCATTTTAGATCTATTTATTATTTCCGCACTAATTCCTATTTCAACCATTTAAAATAATACGACTAACGTGATCTTTATCTTTATCATTGTTCTTATTGTGAACAACTGCTGTAATAACATCGATTTTCTTGAAGTTATTCGTAGAAGTCATAGTCTTACAGCATTCTTCAATTTCTGAGGGCAATCAATGACTTTACCAAAATATTTCTAGTTCCACCAGGGAGACTTGTTAATATCGCTTCTGAATTAGTAACATCCAGATGAACAAATTTGGACGAATTCTTATTATCTTTCATGTTTTCTAAATTAAGCCTTTATCGATCCTTATTTTGAAATCCATTAGCAACTTCATTTATCATCCCATCTCCTCCGATTGGAATTATATTGTTATAACCTTTTTTCGAGATATTCTCGTGTTATAATGGTTTTCATCATCGGCTTTTCTTTGTAAATATGTATTCGATGTCTTTTCGAAATATTTTTTAAAATAGCATACAAGGCATCCCAATTTTTTTGCCTGTTTGACCTCCGCGAATTTGGATTTACTATGACTATGGACTTTTTGGTCGTATTATTATAGTCTTCATGGTATATGTCCGTATTGATTAATGTGTCGGTGCTGTTACTACAATTGTTGTAAATATTTTGCTTTACTTTTTTATTATCGTGATTTGATTTGATTTCTTTATCGTATGAAAATATCCATTTTTTCCAAAATACAAATAACGATACTATAGTTATAGCTAACATCACTATTACCAAAAAGCCTAGATATCTTGGTAATGTGGCTAGGTTGTTTAAATCAAATCCCTGCAGACCTAATACACTATCAAAAAAAGTGAAAAGAGGTAATACAATAGCAAGGAAAAAATCGTCAACACTCGCATTGTCTCGTTTATCTGCAAAGATATACTACTTGAAAACAAATCTCTTGTACGTTATTGTATCCTGATAGGATTGGATCATTCTATGAAATTTTGATTAATATTATTATATACGATCTGGAGATATTTATCATCTTTGTCTTTTTCCATATTGACATGATAATTTTATTATGTTCCCTAGCATCCCAAAAATATCGTCGAAGGATAATAACTCTGCCTAGACAATGTATCCAAGTAGGTGAGTACTCGTTTAGATGGCCTATATTGTGCATCTTTTTCAATATCAAATACTTTGAGCTCTATTGCGGTCAAAAGTTGTTCATAATCTTCAACGATATAGGAAACTATGCTATAATAAAGGGCATCGATTGAAGATTCCAATATTGTTTTCCTATCTGCGATAATCGTTTTTACTTTCGTTACCAAATCTATTTTATTTGAATGAATTGTAATCAGCCACTTATCTCCTACAAAAAAGTATAGTGGAGAAGATTCAAGATGTTGTAAATTATTAAATTTGAGGTCCAGTAGAATAGTGAACTTACTATCATGCTCTGTTTCTTTTACAACTGGTTTTTTTGATTTTTGTCTAATTCGATCTAATGCTTTTTGGTTTAGTGAAAACTTATTTTCCAAATTTGTAATATCTTCATCGGTAGGATCTGTTATGTCGATCCAAAGATTATCGTTTGCTTTTAAATCTACATTCAAATCATTTTTCTCTTCTATCATTTCCTTTTGATTAAAATAGAAGATAGTTTGTTTCACTATACATGATATAGTTTTTAGGTATTAATGTCTATTTCATATCGCAACAGGCCCATTAAACAAGCATTTTTGAAGACCAATTTCTTTGGTAAGATGGTGCAATTACCATTAATTTTATGATCAAACCATTGGCTACAGAACAAAATAATAGATCAAAATCTGAATCAAATTGTTTTTTCAAAAAGGTTGGTAACTTAGCGGACTTTACCACCTTTACTCATTTCATATCGCAACAGGCCCATTAAACAAGCATTTTTGAAGACCAATTTTGGTAAGATGGTGCAATCCTTAATTTTACGCGGAACAAAATAATAGATCAAAATCTGAACTAAATTGTTTTTCAAAAGGTTGGTAACTTAGCGGTTTACTTATTTCTCATGAATTGAAGTTCACCAAATTCTCACGCGGTCAATTTATTTATAAAACGTAATTTATTTCCAATATTATTTCATTTATAACTTATTAGACAATACTGTTGGTATAATATTGGATATCTTTTAGAAAGATAAACATTTGTGTAACGCACTAAGAGACAAGGATATTTTAAGTTAGATTTACTTGCAAAATGCGATGAAACCACCACTTCAACTGATATTTTTATATTTGACAAATTCTAAATATAATTGCATTTTATATAAAATTACCTGAATCATAACATCCATCACATATTCCCTCCACTCTGTAGAAATATTGCGGGTAGCATTCATTATCTGGGTGCGGCATCATGTTCTGCCTACTTTATTTCTACGGAGTTGTATAATTATCGTTGAATATTTCTCCTTAGGTAGAAAATTTGAATCGGTTAATTGTCTCTGTTCTTGTTTCTAAGAAATCGTATTGTACGTGACAGAGATATTTGAACATCTTACCAAATCTAACATCTAATTTGCGGCATGAATTGATGGGAATAAGGTATGGAACGCTGTCGCATATTTTTATTCGTTCAGACAACTGTTTCTAACCTCATTTCAACCTCGAAAAATGTTTTATTTTAAGTAAAAACATTAGGAAACTTTTTACTCAAATAAACAATTTTGGTTAGAAAATTCTACTAATTCGTTTAACAATATTTCATTTCTCACCAAGTCAACTTGCACTATAGATAATTTTTCGCGCTCTGGGCCAAATATCTAGTCAGACGAATAAAAATCAAATTGGATATCTCACAAGGACAATACAAAACAATATATACAAGACCTAAATCCTCGATTGAGAAGGCTATAAGGTATGAGTTATAATAAGCTAACACCAGAGGAAGAGAGGATTATTGTAGATAAAGCTTACCGAAGTCCCCTTCATTGGTAAGTATGATAATTTTATGAAGATGGAACGTTTATCTGTCGAAGATGCAATTACCCCCTCTTTTCATCCAAAAGCAAGTTTGATGCGGATGCGGATGGCCAAGCTTTGATGAAAGCAAAATGCAATAAAGCGTATACCTGATCCTGATGGAATAAGAACAGAAATAGAATGTAATAATTGTGGCGCTCATCTAGGACATGAATTTCTGGGAGAACATTTGACAGATAAAAATACACGGAATGTGTCAATTCATTATCCATACACTTTATTCCAAAGGGAAAAGATTTGCCAAAAGTAGTTCATAAATAATAATGTTGAAATCTAACAGTTCCCAACGGCTGTATCAACGTAATATAGATCTTAGAATCCAAGGTATAAAATCTGTTCCTTCGGACTATACAGGAGGAGTAGTGAAAACTACTTCTTATAGTTAGGCAGTATGGCTATATTTTTAGAGAAATTATATAAATCCAGTTCAATTTTTTCTTACTTGTTAATCTTGGTTTTAATTTGAACAAAACCAAAATCATATACTGTCGTTTTTAAATGTTTCAAATATAAATCTTTTAGTAATAAACCGCTAAATGATTTTCCTTTTCCTATCAGGATTGGTACTATAGTAACAGTAATTTCGTCAACCAATCTTGCTGATAAAAAATCTTGAATCACTAATCCTCCATCTATATATATATGATTAATTGACTGATCAGATAGATCTTTAATTAATTGTTCAGGGGATGATGTAGTGGATGTTGTTACAGTTTCACTTAATTTCTCAGGGATTTCAATATTCTTTGAGGTCAATACAATCATTTTGGTATTACTGTATGGCCAGTTGTCAAATTTCAAAACCTGATCAAAGGTTTTCCTTCCCATAATTATTTGATCTACAGACTTTAAGAAACTTTTGAATCCAAAATCCTCGCCAGGAGTTACTTGCTTGTTAGCATCATCTAACCACTTTATATCTCCATTCTCCCTTGCAATGAATCCATCTAGACTAATACCAATAAATACAGAAACTTTTACCATTGATACTTTTGTAAAATCATTAAAATAAATGTATTCAAATTTCAGTAGAAATAGAATCGTTGAGCTATTCCTTATTCATGTTTTCATTATTGATACTCAAAGTTTAGTATTACTCTTTTTGATACTTGGTTATGGGATTTTTAGATTTCTAAACAGGTTAAAGCCCATTCTAAAAGACTATATCGTCTTGATGCCTATCGGATCCAGATTATAATCTTATATATCCTTTAATATTCCGTAATTCGATGATTATTTCTCATCAGATAAATTTTCTTGATAGGAGATAATGTATGGGATAATGTTTTTCTATATCCTGTTTTATTTTTTTATAAATGGTCACGTGCAACATATATCAAATGGTTAGTTACATCTATCTAAAGGATACATGATTGTGAATCTACAAAAATAATAGATTTGGCAGAAATGTTATCGAATAGACAACACCGAAAATAAAAGGATTGTTTATATTATTCTATTTTGTATTATCTACAATATTGGTATTATTTGAGCTTTGAGACAAAGTCTGATTTCCAATATGGGAAAGCACATTGTCTTTACCTTTTATCGCGTCTGTATTCTCAGGATTTATAGCCAAAGCTTTGTCAAAGTAAATAATCGCTAGATTATAATTTCCAATCTTATCAAGGAAATTAGCTTTGTTAGTTAAATCAGGAATATATCTTGGATCTGTAGCCTTAGCCTTGTCATAATAGAAAACAGCTTGAGTATGATTTCCTAGTTTATCGAGTGCGTATCCTTTGCCAATCATTGCAAGAACGTGCTTTGGATCTAAGGTTAATGCCTTGTCAAAATATGTTATCGCACCTGAATAATTTTCTAGAGCCTCAAGAGCATTTCCTTTGTCATATGATGCAAAAACAACAGTTGGGTCTATAGATAATGCCTGATCGTAGTAAGTAATAGCCTCAGTATAATTCCCTAAATGATAAAAAACTACACCTTTGTTTATCTAATACAGTAGCATTCTTTGGATCCAAAGCTAGAGCCTTGTCGTAAGAGGCGATAGCCTGCATGTAATTTCCTAAGCCTCCATAAGCATTACCTTTCTCATTTAGCGCAAGAGCATTCTTTGGATCTATAGCCAGAGCCTTGTCAAAATATACAATAGATTCATTGTACTTACCTACTTTATTAAGCTCAACTCCCTTTGTAGTCAAAACCGCAGAATCATTAGATGTGGAATTGGAATTTGAGGCTTCGATTGACAATCCCAAACTTTTTGATGGTATAGAAAAAATAATTACCATACAAAATAGAATAGCAAATAATGAAAATGAGAAATATGTAATTGGCTGCTTATTCATCATATTACCTGATTAAAAAGGTAATTTATAACAATTGCTAATAATTAGATATGCCAATAAAATATTGTGTACTACCCAGTAAAACCGGTTTTATTAAGCTATTCATCAAATGGATTCGGATTAGTTTCCTTTTCATCTTTCTACGACTATTTTGGATCAAAAGGATAAGAATTTGTTATACCACCCAAAATTGTCCTGTTTGAACTAATTAACACTACTCACAATCCCTATTAAATAATGAAAGTACACATTATGCAAATGTCTTTAACAGAATTTTCAAAAATAGAATGAACCGTAATATTTTTGGTTATTGAACCCTTGCCTGCAACAAGGAGACACCCTACATACTTACAATAATATTATAAAATTGTTAACGAGTTTTTATAATAATTATAATTATCTGCACAATTTTTATAATTTCTATAATAACTTGCGTTGATAATTCCAAAACTATTAGAATATTAGAGTATTGCAATCAGTTAGCAAATTCAATATATTTTTTTATCGTAATTCTATATATGAGCAATGAATACAGCAGTCCTGCCTCACATATTCTGACACTCTTCGCTATTTGGTCAGATTATCTGCGGGCGTGCAAAGAGATAAACAGACAAGCATATGATTCTGCTGAAGAATCCTTTCAAAGCGGAATGTATCTTTTCATATGTTGCGGTCCATAATAGTCTATTTTTTATTTTTGAAAGATTTTGAAAAATATTAAGCAAATCACATGTTCAGAATTTTGTTTATCTACTGACTGATTGCCTAATCCAATTTATCCGCCTCATGGATATTTTTTGTTGATTAACAAGTTGGAGATTTACTAAATTGTGTGGTATCTGTTATTTAAAAAAAATTGCGCCTCTATATCATAGGAGTTGAAGTTCACCAGGACCGAACAAAATTCAAAGCTAAACATGGCATAATCACAAACAAAATCTAATATACTATTTTTTAACGATTAATTATTATGCCCCTTTTGCTGCACGGTTTTTGTTTTCAATATAGAACATACAAAACATTACATCAAAAAACACCGAATAATTTGTCAGAATTCAATAGTGATGATGGATATTGACTTCCAAGTATCTGGGGTGTTTGAACTGAAAATCATACTGATTTAGTTTTGTAATTGTATTAATATGACAATAGAGTAACATGTCATTGTATATCGAATCCTTTTTACAAGAACCCATTATTTATTTTCCCTTCATTGTTGCCACAGGTATTATGTATTATGACCATTCCTATCCTTCAATATGGTTTTCTAGGACAGATATCCACATTTTCTTGTCCCTTTTCCAAAGATTTTCATTTTCGATAAGTTGTGGATAT
>JARFXS010000020.1 GCA_029194465.1 Candidatus Nitrosocosmicus sp. | reverse complement strand
ACATTCCGGAGAAACAAGATGGTCTTGATCGGCTACTACATTTAAAAGAGGTACTTTGATATTAGCTAGATTTATCCGATTTTCACCCACAACGAGTTTGTTTTTTGAAAAAAGGTTCTTTTGATAAATATCTTTAATCCACTGTCTAAATGTCTCTCCTGCAATAGGGGGGGTATCATACAACCATTTTTCAACCCTCAAGAAATTTTGAACAAAACTTTCATCTTTAAGGTTATCAAACAAATTCAAGTACTTATTAACCCCCTGTTTAAATGGTTTTAAAGATGCGTAAAGACTATACAATAACTCATAAGGAAAGTTTTCATAATGGGATAAAACTTTGTCAATATCCATATTCTGAGACATATTCTTTATTACAGTCTTGTCTTTTTCAGTATCAACAACCGGGGCTACAGTTATCAAATTCTTTACATTTTTCTGGTATAGTGACGTATAAATTAGCGACATTGTAGCACCCATACAATAGCCCTGAAGCGATACCTTATCTATATTTTCGATGCTTTTGACTATCTCCACGCAATCATAAATAAAAAGATTGACGTAGTCATCAAGAGTTGTAAATTTGTCAAATTTCCCAGGTGATTTCCAGTCAAGCAGATAAACGTTAATCCCTTGATCTAGGATATTCTTTATCCAACTCTTGTTTGGTTGCAAATCTAGAATATATGACTTGTTGATAAGGGCATATACTATAAGCAACGGGTATTTGTAAACACGTTCTTTAGTTGATTTATAATGTAATAATCGAAAAAGACCTGTCTCCTTTATGACCTCATATTCGGTCTGTCCTGTTTCAATTTTTTCAATATTTGATAATAATTTCTTCATCTCTGTTAATTTTCTAAAGTTTTCAGGTTCGTTTACAAAATTAACATACTCGTTCAAATAATGGTCCAGAATTGTTTTATTCATTTTTTCTCTCTTTCATCCAGTTTTTGATTTCTAAAGTAATCTTCTTGATTTCATATAGGTCTTTGAATAATAAATCTTTTTCTTCTTTGCTCAATGACTGTCGGCCCATAAATGGAACTGACGCGTCAAAAAATTTTTGATAGCTTTTGTTTAAATCAATATATATATTAATTTGAATTAAATTATTATAATGACCGAAAATCCTTGTAGATTCAAACATAGCGAAAACATCTTCAAATGAATAATGAGTAAACATGCGTATCTCATAGGCATCACTACTATCCTATAAAATTTTGTCTAAAGCTGTGTATGAATTGTCATTTGGGTCAAATATTTATTGAGATATCTTGATAATTAATCAGGACATTATATTCCCTAAATGTTATTCATATTGAATTTGAGATCGATAATCAACGAGAATAAAGGACCAATGTAAGAGTATTCCTTCAATCATACTTAAAAAGTGCTCAATAAATCGGCGAATTTTCATTAACAAGGTAAGCTAACCGAATCATTCTCGTATTTGGTCTTTGTCACTTTGCTGTGATTCGGTCCCTTATTTATGTGTATACGTATTTAGTAAGAGTTTATTTTGAGATTGACTAGTTTTGCAGTTGATATCAATTTGTATGTCTATTGCGGATATTAACTTTATCATAATCATTTTGCATGAAAGAAAAGCAGGCGTGTGATTGAGAATCCTTGATCACCACATCTGATAAGGTTCAAGCCAATAAGGTTTCTATGAGCAAAATTGCAGGAGAGGAAACCGCAGGCATCATTGATCTTAATAATTAGGGCCTATATGATGCATGAACATTCTTATTTCATATATAAGCAGGGTTTCACATATACATAATGATTAATTAGACATGACGATATCAAAAGTAGGGTTATGCCACTTCGCTCGATTTGAATAATCATATCTGCAAATCAGGTACAGACGTTTTAATAATTTCTGTTATCCTGTCCATTTGATAAAAATTTATACAGACACAAAAGTATACTAGTGTATACTACACCTGTCAGAATTACCCAAAATATATCTGTATGTACATATACGAATCTGCATATATAACATTACTATATGAGAACTTGATATGCAGTAGTTAGAGAGGAATCAAACATCTAACCTCTAAAAAACTCTAGTATTTATAAGCTATTCGCCTGCGGTTAGATATTCTTAGAAGGGACATGTGATTGTCCATGAATTGTATCTTTTCCTCGATAAATTATGAAACTCATAAAAAATACCAAAATAGGCCAATAATTTATCAAGATGAATATTATTAGCCCCATGCCTTTAGTCACTAGAAATGGTAAGACAAGAGATAAGAGCACCCACGATGAAGTGTCACAATAATTAATTAAACAAGGGATCCAATCAATCGTCATAATTAAACGTGGATTGTAGTCTCTTACGACCGCTAAGCACGTTAGGATGTGATGAACTTGATTGAAAAGCATTACAGCAAAAAACCCATGTCCCCCAGGCTAGCAAAGTCAATTTAAAGCCTAACAATTTTATATGGAAATACCAATCACCATTTTTTGAGGGTCCGTAGCTCAGCATGGATAGAGCGCCTGCCTTCTATCTAATATAATTAAGAAGAAAGCCGGAAGTCGAGGGATCGAAGCCCTTCGGGCCCGTGATGATTTAGTCCTTCATAAATGGATTCGATTAATAGAAAAGTGTAACAAAAATAGTAGTAGGAAATCAAGACCAAATCCAAACTCAGACTCATGTCATTAACAACCAAGTTAGTGCTCTCAATCTTGCTTAGTCTTTACCGACGGCGAGTTTTAATACTTCGATAATCTAGAACTCTATGTGAGTTCAGAAGATGATTTCAGAAGATTGGGTATGGGCATTATTATGCTGGAAGAAAAATTACAAGAACTCAAGACCTATTCGCAGGAGATGGAACGGGATACTTCAAAGTTTGATCCACAAGTTTTGACAAATATATCGAATCGGATAGTGTCTGCTACTTACGAACTAAATCAATCTTATGAAAATTGTAAACGTACTAGACCGACCCGCTGAGTCTTCTATTTCATATAAAGTAATTCTTTCGCTGACAAACACAGACTCATAGACCTTTCCTTCCTATCACTTGATTTGTCACTTTATAGACGTTGGTTGGTTGTCTTAGATGTTATTGGGTATTATTTTGAAGACTACACTACACTTTACATTTTCACAAATCAATTAACCCAAGTATCAATCAACCTTCCGTAAATCCTGACTCGAATTTATCTAAGGAACAATCCAAATAATAAAAGATGTAAGATGCTCAGTTGCATAATTTCGTATACACCTATCATAACTATGAGCATTATACTAAATTCTTCTAAAGAGGTTGTAAAAGGATACCTTAAACATCTCCATTACTATATTAAAAAACCGTGTGGCATATATGCACTCACCAAACATTCCCTTGATAGATGTGAGGACAGTTTTGGCCATCCATCTACCTCCGTACTTTCTATTCCTTTTTCACTTAGGAAATCCTTTAAATCCAGCATATCCACTTCGTACCTTAACCTGGCGGTCTTTGATGAAATGATAAAGTTCCGTCTTACCTCTATTGCTGGACTGGGCTTTTTCTCTTGGAGATATTTGAAGATGATAATTATATCATATACTCCATCAGTCAAAATAGACTTTATCTTCTTTGTGTCTTGTTTATTCAAAATACGACTAACCAATTTCTTTAACATCTTGCTGTCATGAATCTTTCATTGGTCACTGCTTCTATAGCAAGGATCCGTCGATTTTATATTGACAACAACATGGATCTGAGATATCTTCCTCTCCTGTACTGCACATTCTTTTTTTGTCCATCCATCCATCCATCCAACCATCCACTGAGCTCTATTTGTTATCTTAATACCAATCTAATATGATCATTCAGGATCGAAAGAAGTCAACTAAATTTTTTTTAGGAAATAAGGCAATCGTGCACCAAAGTATTTTTTAATAAGATTTTTGAATTATTGTTTAACACTCGATAAATAAATATCTTATTTATATGTCAATTGTAAAGAAAATTGCAGACAAGTTTATCTTTTTATTGTTGTCATATACTATAATGCAAGTAGAAAAAATACTAAAAAATACTAAAACGGGTGTGATAAATGAAGTTAAAGGATTTGAAATAAAACGGGTACGACTAAATTTGAGATCCTTTTGGATTTCTTCATCGAATATCTGTAAACAGTACTCTTTACAAAACAAAATACTAGAAGAAAAATAGGAATGTGATGTGAACTTAACCATGTCAGATTTCGATCGAGATTTTGTAAAATATGAAAAGTTGAAGGATAATTTTGAGTGGTTTCATTCTAATTATGAAGAATTGAAAAGAGATTTTAGTGATCAGTATGTTGCAGTTTGTGAAAGAATGCAAATAGATAATGATTACAACTTTGAATTATTGATAAAGAGATTAAATTTGTCAAACTGTGATGAATCGATCGCCATCGAATATGTATGTTAACTAACTTAACATGACTATCGTGTTTAGACAAATAAGGATTTAACAAGAATTTGTATGTGATCTAGAAAATACCTTGTGAGACAATGATTAATCTATATTTAGATTCAAAATTCATTAGAATATCACCGTATGTTATCCCTGATTGAAAGATTTCCCTGCAGTAATCTTATATCATATTTAAGGGATAGTTGTATGTAAAACATCCACTAGTAGTTATCGTCAAAAAAACTTAATTACGCCGATGTCTCCCTTATAGACAATATTTATTAGAATCTCACTTTAGGAAACTAAAAATATTATAAAGGTTGAATGATTCGTTATACTCTTACCAGTTCACATGGTATAGAATGAGGTTAGCTAAATTTTATAGGAAATAAGGCAATCGTTCACCAAAACAGTTCAGAACCTCATCCAACTATAAAGGAGATCATATGAAAAAAGGTTTATCATAATCAGGGAACTGTTGTTTTCATTGCCAAAATGTGATGACAATTAGACTCTTAAAGCCAAAATAGGATGATTGATTATTACGGTCTAATTCGAAAGTAAACACGATTATTCATACGTCATTAGTCGTATTGGAAATTCTTCAATTCAGATACGAGATTCTAAACAAACCCTAGGAATCAAGAATCAGGATAATATGACTACACACCTAGGTCGCTGCTTCTTCAGGAGATATTAAAAATTGAAAGATTTTAAAAAACAGTAGTTCTAATTCTCATGCAATATACACAATTCAAGTTTTTTTTAGCAAGAATTAATTTAGATTCTATGATCGATGATTACTTGTTTGTGGATTTATGTGAATCAGAGAATGTCTACGCTACAGTGAAACTATGCCAAAAATTTTTGCTTCAAAAAGTTTGCAATTGGTCATATCCCTCTCCAAATTTGATATTTCGGCAATTCGGCCGATGATTTAGAATAAGACTTTCATATTCGTTCCAATAAATCCCGTTCCCACTTTGCCGACACGGCCGCAGCTTCATAAGTACTCTGAAGGAAACTAAGTAATGATTGATCAGGTGACTCGCTTGTCCGCACCTTCTCATATGGCAAAATAAATTCACCCATGCTGTTTTCGTAATAGGCTCCTGCAGGTTTGACCTGAGCATCCTTGAATCCCTGTGGTTCAGGATATGAGTACGAATAATACACTGGACCATCAAATGGCCCGCCTCCGAACCACAATCCACAACTGCTAACTTCATGAGAATAAGCTTCAACCATGACATGTCGTGGACAATTCGGGACTCCCGGATGATCTGGAGCTCTTCGTCCTGAAAAACGAGTTACAGCCAAATCAAAAGCCCCCCAAAAAAAATGAACTGGACTGACTTTGCCTATGAAACTTGATCGAAATTCCGTGAATACTCGAGAGGATTGTGTAAGTATCCGCCAAAAACTTGTTGGCCAGGAATCACCGTCGTATGTTGAGTGGGTATAGTCTTTCTCAAATGGAATTCCATTTTCAACCTCAACCGGTGTACCCCAGATCTGTAATGATATTCCGATTGATTCAAGTGTTGACATCAGCTCCTTATAATAGTCTGCAATGGGACGTGATTCTAGCGGGATTTTCTTTTCGGATCCAAAAGCCTTTTCAATAACTAAAATGTTTGTTCAAATCAAATTCGATCTTAAACGGAATGTCATTATAGTATATGACTGAGGTTGTTAACCCGGCCGGAGTTACGTATAGGTAGAGTTCCACCAATGATTTTCCTTCGGGGTTGTTGCGAGTCGAATCTTACCTACAATCTGTGTCAACATGTGTAATGTTTCATAGGTTCCCTTCCAACTAGCAACAGGGAGTTTTGGCCACAGCTTGTCATTCTTCATCTTAATCTCATTTCCAAAACATATGATGGCTCAAATATTCTACTTGACTTAATGTTGGTATCATATTAAAAGCTCCACTTACATCTGAATCCCCAGACCCATTAAGTATTTGGAACTGATTCATACTTCCGAGGCCAATATCATGTCCGTAGCAGGAATCCTCCGATAATCTATGGGCAATAATTTTCATAACTTCCTATATCTCAGGTTCTAATTAAATGAAAGTGCATATTGATACCGCTACAGAAAATTCTTAATTCAAGATTATTACAATCCAAGTATTGATAATAAATTTCACTAGCCCAATGCAAAGATTCTTTGGCTACACAAGTGTTTATTATGTCCAGAGTTTAGAGACATCAGTTTCCCAAAGTGAAAAAAACTTCGGAAACTATTAGTCAGTCAGCGATATCTCTCGTACAACTTCACTCAAAAATGAGAAGAACTCAAAGGAATTGGTTTAAAAATTTAGACTATTGTTTCCTGAGTCACCTTCAAATATCTATAGATTATGATCTTGATTGGGTTTGAAGTTTCTTTGAATCTTTAATATCTTAAACGACAATACAAATACGACAAAAATGATGGATGCAGCAATCAAAAAAGTAGGTGACCCTATAGAATTATACAAGAATCCACCAATAATCAATCCAATAATACTTGCCAAACTCGATACTGCTTGCCACTCCCTGAACAGCGCCTTGATGCAACTTCCGGCAAACTTTGAAAGTATAGACATGAACGAAGGCCACATCAATCCATTGCCCCACTGCAAAAAGGATAGCAGCAACATAAATCAACATGATGTTGTTCGAATAAAAATAATACAAAATTTATTCCCAAAATGAAGCCCTATAATTATCAAATTACCCTCCGAAAATATTTGAGATGCTTTTCAGGATTGGACCTTGTACTAGTATCATTAAGCCACTCAAGACAGCGTAAAAGATACCCATTTCGGTTATCGTCCATTTTAGACTCGATACTGCGTGAATTGGAAATGATGTATAAAATATTAAATCCTAAAAAAATGAAAAAGTTCAATATCATTAAAATTGGAATATTCTTTAATTTGAAATGTCCTTAAACTTTAGCTTGTCCAGGATTTGGAGGCTTAAAGCAATCTTTGCATTCATATGAATACGCCCTTTGAACACTATTTTTTTGAATCGGTTGAATTACTCTTGTGACAATTTTTGATTCCTTCAAAAATACCCAGATTGCAACAAATGAAACAAATGAAACAAAAATAGCAACGATTACTGGGAAAGTATTCCCATAAATGGTTCCTCCCAGAATGCCTGCGAGAGCGGGCCCTACAATGAATCCCAAATTAGAAGAAATGGCCATTTTTCCAAAATTCTTGCTTCTTGTCTTATCGTCCGACAAGTCTGCAATATAGGCATTGGCAACAGAGACATTTCCACCAGTTATTCCGTCTATCGCGCGAGCTATAAACAACACAACCAAGGGCAAAGAAAGCGTAAAAGCTCCGATAAACGCAGTATTAATATCGATAATTGCAATTTTTGGAACGTATAAAGCCAAGAGGAATATGATCCAACCTATCAAGGTACCAGCAGTGCTGATTAGAAGAACTTTCTTTCGACCAAAAGAGTCTGACCATCTCCCAAGTATGGGAGCTCCAATTAATTGAAAAGCAGGATATACAGATGAGAGAATCCCATAGATTATGGAATTGCCACCGAAATCAACCACTAGAAATACGAGGAAGGGTAATACGATGCTAAATCCCAATGTTCCTACGAAATTGGAAAAGAGTAATGGGAATAGTGTGATCTGTTTCGTCTCCAAGTATGATATCCAATAATAAGTTGATGGATTTAACTATAAAAAAGGATGGAACTTACTTATCCCACCATGCACGGTTCAATCGCAAAATAATTGAAGATGATGCAGCTTTTCCTCTACAAATTAAATTTTAGATCCGAATTGTGGGTTGGTAATGATGACATAAAAACCAAAGTACTGGTCGGTTCATTAACCTACTCAACTTCCTCCTGTGTTTCTAATAATTAGTTATCTAATCAACTTCCCCTGGATTGGCGGTACCTTATCCTCCTCTATGTTTTAAGTTTCATGATCGCTCAAAATTACCTCATAATACGCAAAGGTTTCGTACTTCTCTTTGAGAAGATTAATATGGCCAGTATGGTATTAAATCAAAAATATTATCAATTATTGCAAAAAAATCAGTTCAAGGGAAAAGACTCAGTTTATCCACTGCATGTAAATAATTTGAAAAATGTACATTTCTCTGCTGCTAACAATAAAATTTCGACACAAAAAAATAGATTAACGGGGGTATCAAAAATAGATTGTCTTATTGAAACAATTAGGGGATAACTCAAGCGATACCTCAATTTTTATTAAACGGGTTGAAATTCCTTTACCGGTACATGATGTCTTCAATTACCATGCTAGAAATAAAGCCATAGATAGACTGATTCCCCCATGGAGCTTGTTAAATATCATCAAACGAAACAATGGACTTGGGAATGGGGAAACTTGCATCCTAGAGCTGCAATGTGGACCTCTTAAATTAAGATGGATCGCAAGGCATTTTGGATATATTCAAGATCAAGTATTTCAAGATGAAATGATTAAAGGACCTCCTAAAATCCTGAAACATACTCACTCATTTGCTCTAATAAATTAGGCGGATGCATGCTGGAGGACAAAATAGAGTATTCCTTACCTTACGGACTTAATAGGTTATATTTCTTAAGGAATCAACTTAATAAAACCTAAAAGAAATGTTCAGTTACCGTCACCTGATACTTCAAAAATGATTTGAAACTATGGGATTTGTTAAAAGAGAATAAAGGAAAAGAATTTTGATTACCGGATCTACGGGTATGATTGGATCTGCCCTAATACCTTTGCTGGAGGCAGCCGGAGAACACAAGATTTCAAGACTAATAAGACCTTCTTCTAAATACTCAGATAGTGATAACAGTTCAAATTTCAGGATTTGGATCCTGAAACTGGAATAATAACCCATAAGGACCTAGAAGGATTTGACACTATTATCCATTTGTCTGGAGAAAGTATAGGGGGTAGATGGTCAAAGATAAAGAAAACGTATACACGATAGCCGTGTCAAGACGACCGAACTACTCTGCGATGTCATAAAGAACCTTAAAAAACCCCTTCTTTGTTGTTGTGTGCTTCGGCAATTGGATATTATGGAAGTCGGGGCGAAGAAGTTGTCACTGAAGAATCCATGCAGGACACGGGTTCCTAGCAGACCTGTGTCGACTGGGAAGACCGTGCCAAATCTGTTGAATCTATAGGTATCAGAGTAGTAAATGCACGCTTTGGTCTAATTGTCTCAAAAAAGTGGAATCCTGAAACTACTTGCTCTTGCTTCCTCTAAAAACAGGTGTTACGTTCGGTAACGGAAATAACATCTTTAAATTGGTTTTCTATTGAAGATGTCATAGGAGGCATCATGTATGCAATTGATAACACTACTATGCATGGTCCCATCAACATGGTGTCCCCAACCCACTTAAATCCTCAGATTTTTTGAAATAATTTCAAAATACAAGAAAATCAGATTTCTTTGAAATTTGGACATAAATTCATGAAACTAGCGCTTGGACTTCGCCGACACGATTAATGAATCCAATGGAGTTGTAAAGCCTCAAAAAGCTATTATCGGCTGGTTATCCGTTCATGAACCCCCAGTTTAGAAGATGCGGTTAGACTACTTTTGGGACGCCAGATAAAACTATAACGGAGCGGGAATCCTGAAGAGTCAGTGAATCCAAGTAATTTTCCAAAATAAAAAAGACTTTCACATGTGATAGTTCGACATGAGAACATTTCCTTAGAAACTCATGAGATAATGAAATTATTTGAGGGAGTTAGGCATTATGGTATCGTTTTTGCTATTTCTTAAATAATAGATTAACCATACCAGTCTATGCTAAAATCCAAAATTGAGGAATCTCCAAAATTATTTATACTTTACTGTTCCCTAGCAGGTTTCATTGCATCGTGGGGAATATCAGGATTGTTAGTTTCAATAGATGTTATCTCTCAAACCCCACCGGGCTCATTTTTTGGAATGATAGGAGTTTCATTGGGTTTCTATGATCCGGCTACGGCTGCTTTGATTGGTTTTACTTTACATATATTAACAGTGTACTATTGCTGGTAATATATTTGGTCAAGTGTCTATATTTTGGCGACGTATTTCCCTTATAACGCAAAGCATGGGATGGTTACTGGCATTATTGTAGGAGTAATATTATGGACATTGTTATTTGTACCAGTAGCGACATTTATTATCCAGCCGATGATCGATTCGTTTAGAATTCAATGACACCTAATCAGTATGTATATTCGCTAGTCACAAACTTTGAAGGTCTTTACCCGGTAATCATAATGGGTTCCCCTATTTCACATAATTTATGGCGTACTTTGGGATACATTTCGGGTAGACTAATGGAAATCAAAACCTTTTCTGCTGTGAGAATGAACTATTGACTAGAAAATATATCTTCATTGCCTCATGTTGTCATTCGATTTAGATTAACTCAGAGGTATTAGTGGAATTAAATCATCGCTTTTTACCTCTTCTACAGCAAAGGATTAAGATTTGAGAATAACGTCAATCAAATTTTTGTTTGTCCAATTTTAGTGTTGTTCAAAGGTCAACAATAAAATAGCATTCTTGGATATGCCTCACATTATAATAAGTAGTCAAGTTAACTTTGATCTAATTCATGCAAGCTTTAATGGTCGTATTATTGAAGCAATTCCATGGTGGATGCATTTATAATTTTAAGGATTCATTTCAGAAATGTATCCAAAGATACTATACTCATAAACACAATTACAATCGAATCTGGATTTTCCCAAAATTATTTTATTCAGTTGATAAAAAAGTCGAACAAAATAACTCTTAGACTATATCCTACGACGGACCCGAAAACAAAACATCAAATATTAAAAAGGTCTTTTGGTATTAGTAAGCCAAAATGATTTTCGAAGCAGATCCAAAGGCGAATCATTCGTTGTCAGAACAAATCTCCAACATTATTTCGAAGATAAAGTCTGAGTATATGAAAATAGGATATTCCATGCATTAACCAATCATTAGGAAAAAACTATCTCCACCTTTAGATTATCATCTTACTCTCTGAAGTAAACCTAGTAAAGGCGGTTAATTATAATCTTGATGTATTGAGAGAAAGCCTGAGATATAATATTCATCACAAGTTCCTGTATTTTAGAATCAGTTCTGACATAATTCCATTTGCTTCACATCCAATATGCAAATTTGATTGGGAAAATTATTTCGAGAAAGATTTGATTAGTATAGGTCAAATTGTTAAAGAAAATAAAATTAGAATATCGATGCACCCAGACCAATTTGTCATATTGAATTCACCTAATAAGGAAGTTGTAAAAGCCGGGTTAAGAGAAATCAATTACCAAATTGCCTTCCTCAGTGCAATGAATCTAGACAATACTGCAAAAATTCAGATCCACGTTGGAGGAACTTATAATGACAAAATAGCCTCATCGGATAGGTTTATCAAAAATTACAATACACTGTTGTCTGATGATGTTAAGTCGAGACTAGTCATCGAAAATGATGATTATCGTTTTAGTCTAAATGATTGCATAAAAATATATGACAAAACTAATGTTCCCGTGTTGCTGGATGTATTTCATCACGAATGTTTCAATGATGGTCAATCAGTTCAAAATGCCATATCGTCTGCGGAAAAGACTTGGGAAAAAAACAAAGATGGTGTAATAATGATTGACTATAGTAATCAGGAACCAAAATTTTAGGAAAGGAAAACACGCCGCATTTGATGAATTCAAGTTCCCGAACTTTTTATATTCTACAATAGACTTTAGTTACGACTTAATGCTGGAAATAAAGGACAAGGAAAAGAGTGCTGCAAAAGCACAACAAATTTGTTAAAAGGATTGTTAAATTTGGATTCAAAAATAGAGGTTTCCCCAAAAATAATTTTAGGGAAGAACCCGTGTTTTATTTATATCTTAAAAGTTTTCGTATCCACTATTCTTTTTCGTTCTAGTCTCTCGGAATCAAACAAATAAGTCTGATATTTTAGACTTTTGCTAATATAACTTGAACTTCAAGACGATCATCATTGTATAGTGTAATGCCATCGATTTCACCAGTGTATTTTGATGTAGTAAAATTCCTATTCCTGTTATTGATATCTATTAAATTATTATGATCATAGAATCTATCGAAGTATATCCTGTTTATAAAGCAACTTTTCTATAAATCTTTCTATAAATTAAGTTCTGTTTTTCATATTTGCTCATCAAACATCTTTATCCCATAAACCTCAGGAATAAATTCGTTAGCAGTTCATAATTCTGTTTCTTCACTATAAAATGTAAATTTCTCCTCAGTTCCTCTTTATCAACCACCACCCTCATCTGAATCGATTACGATCAAGAAATCAATTTGATTTTAAAATCTCTCTAGATACTTGTTCTTTTTTCTATCGGTAATATTAGGATAACAACAATACTTTCCAGTATTTAGAAAATGACTTTACACTACCTCTCTAGAACCATCAATGCTAATGTCTTGGTCTTCTTCAAATTCTTTAAACTTTCCATCAATGGTTATAACTAAAGTAACATTAGTTGCAATTGAGTGTAGGCATCTTTACCGCCTTAGCGTATTAAAAATACAATCATCAATTACTGCCTTTATTTAATATAGATGGTGTAATAAATAATAGGGATATTTACCTAATCTGTCCTATCGACAAGTTCTTCCTAAATAGAGTATTTATATTGTTCTAAATTCAGTGACCTATTTTGATTAAAGAGGCATTTGCTTAACACTGAGATTAATGACCAAGAGGAAATTCATCAGGCAATGATGTTGAGCTTATCATTGAGGTCGATACAGTTCAATAAAAATTGAGTTCAACAATTGTACGCAGCAGTACTTTTGAGACCGAATAGATAGTTTCAGAAATCATAAAAGCCAATCTTCTTTATATCATCTTAATTTCATTGTAATTTTTTTTCGGTCTCTTTTTCAACATAACAGATTTTATTGTCCTTGTAGAATAATGAAAAGAAAATCGTGAATGTAAAACACAATACTCCAAAATTAGGGTAACAATTGAGTTTGAAAGACTGTCAGAATTGAATTCAGAAAAAATTGTGTAAAGATAGCCCCTGCAAAGAATACAAAAATGCCTGAAATTAGTATGTTTTTATTAAATAAGACATAATCTCTGTATTTATTATATAATTTTCCTATTCGCAATCCTGTTAACCTACTAATTAGGGACTAGAACCTTAGCGAAATTAATAAATCTATTTACGCCAGTATTGATTGTGTCATTAATTACTTTGATATGGAGGGATTTCAATTAGGGTTAGATAAGACACGTTTAGAAATGAGTAATCCCATCAACCCAAATGCTAATAATACGATAAAAGAATCTTGACTAGGACCCTACTGTCCAAAGTTCACTTTGGTTTAGTTCTCCATGTATCATTTGATATGATTTTCTAAATTTGAAAATAAATTATATTTCAATCAATCTACAAGTTCTATTACAATTATCTATTCTCCATACACTCAGTTAATAAACCCTTTTGTCCTTACGTACAGTGTCAAATTAATAACCACAGGATATTATTTTTGCAAATTCCTAACCTATTTGAAAATCGTAAATTATAAATGAGTTAGGACTAAATTGGTCTAGTCAGTATCGTCATTTTAATATTTTTATTAAATAATAATGTTGCATCATCTTAAATGAATATAAAAGTTGGATTTCATTACAACCAAAAATAATATTCTTTGATATCTAGGTATGTTCTTTGCTATTTGTACTCATCATTGTTTGTGATATCTTCGTTTCTTTCAATATTATTTCCTTTCGATTGGATTTCCGATTAGATTTCCCCACTTGGTCCATGAGCTTGCGTAATTTAACATCGATATCTCAAAAAGATACTTTAAACAAACCATGAATGAGAAATCGCCTCCTATTCTGCAATAAGATTCACTTCATTGGATGGTAAAATATCTTGACCGATAAATCGGATAACTCGTTAGCAGATTTGAATGTACCATCTCGTTGGAATATTCTAAAGTATTTTGTTTCCAGGATATGACCCGGCTTTGTATCATTAAAGTAGGATATTCGGAGGTGAAGTTATTTCACCAGTATATTCCTGTGACTCGCCACATCTATTATTCTGGTCCTGAACCTTCCTTCCCCTGCTCTGAGAAGCTCTTTGATGTCTGATAGACAAACCTGATTTTTGAGAGTGGTTTGGAATGATTTAGACAGGCCGTACTTCCTTTTAGAAAGACAATTGTTTTCTGAAATAGGTCTGTCTTCATCAAGCCATTTTTTCCTTCCACCATTAATCAGTTTTCAAGTTTTCGTAACCATAATACTTAAAGATCAATAAGCAAATGCTGCGAACCAATTATTGAAGTCTCCGTAGAGGATAATCGTTGTAGTTTGTCATCATCTAGTCCAATTTGCGAAGGATATTTTTGTAACTTTCTGCAGTGAGAATGTCTCTTGAGAGTGGGTGGTTTATGTCTTTTTTCCATTCAAGTAGAATTGCTCCTGGAATNACAAACCATGAATGAGAGAATCGCTCTCCTATTCTGCAATAAGTGATCACTTCATTGGATGGTAAAATATTCCTTGACCGATAAATATCGGATAACTCGTTAGCAGATTTGAATGTACCATCCTCGTTTAGAACATGTGCCCAAGGTATATTCTGAGCTCCAGGAATATGACCCGGCTTTTGTGCATGTTCAGTAGGATATTCTGGAGGTGAAGTTATTTCACCAGTATATTCCTGTGGACTCCTTACATCTACTATTCTGGTCTGAACCTTCCTTCTGCTCACAAGAGCTTCTTTGATGTCTGATAGATAAACCCTGATTTTTGAGTTAGGTTTGAACGATTTAGACAGGCCGTACTTCCCTTTAGAAAAGACAACTATTTTCTTTGAAATAGGTCTGTCTTCATCAAGCCATTTTTTCCTTCCACCATTAATCAGTTTCAAGTTTTCGTAACCATAATACTTAAAGACCCAATAAGCAAATGCTGCGAACCAATTGTTAAAGTCTCCATAAAGGACAATCGTTATTGATTTATCATCATCTAGTCCAAGCTTACGAAGGATATTTTTGTAACTTTCTGCAGTGAGAATGTCTCTTGAGGGTGGGTGGTTTATGTCTTTTTTCCATTCAAGTAAAATTGCTCCTGGAATATGGCCAAGATGATAATTGGTGAGAGAATCATAGTCCACTTCTACTATCCTTATATTAGGATCGTTTAAATGTTCCTCAACCCACCGTGTGTCAACCAGTACTTCCGGATGGGAATATTCGATTTTAGTTGTTTGTGTCATATCTAAATTGAGTGTTCATATGATATCTTTGCTTTGGTTGGAGTATTTTGTTGCAGATATGTGAGAATTATGCATCGGTTTTTATCTTTTTTCTCGAAGAATACTCACCCAGAAGTAGATTGAATATTTCCTGGCGTAATTTTCATATATATGTTTTTCATTGCTCGTAGAGATCTAATTAAATCATAATTATCTGTTATATTACCTATGTCTTTGACAAAATCTGTACTCACAAAGTCAGACAGGTATAAGAGATTCCAAAAAATACAAAAAAAAGTTGTAAGTAGTGAAAGAAGAACACTGTCCCACAACCAGTCACCATTTGAAAAGGTTATAATTGGACAAGGACAGACGCAAATTATTCGCTGCAAAACTTGTTATTATCATTCTTCGGTTGGAGGTATTAGCCATAACAGATTGGTCCCATCCTATAAATGTCCCGAGTGCATGAGCGAAAACCTTGGTTACTATTCGACGTCTAGTAACAGATTGAAGGAATATATATTAGACAACATTAACTAATACCAATTTTGTAGACAATTCTTTTTTTTTTACACTTTATATTTTCTGATATTACACTTACTGAACATTTTTAAACTAAAAATATGCTAAATATATGGTTTATGTCTGATTGATAGAGATTAGGAACCATAAATTTGGAATAAATCTCTTATTCCAAATCTTCTTTTAACTTTTCTTTTTTATACTCTGTTCCGATATCTTTGTCAGTATCGCCGATCTTATTTGCTACTGCTTTTGCACCTGCTTCTAATTTATCTCCTGCTTCATCTAGAGCATTCTTAGTGTCTCTTTTTTTATTTTCAAATTCTTCAGATGTCATGTAATGATATATGTGCAACATGCTTTAAATGCCTAGTACAGAAATCCGTCAATGTGGTTATTAAGTCAATTTTATGCATAAATAAATTGCAAATCATTTCCTAAATAATGATACTATCTTACAGGTTTTTAGATATGAGTGGTAAGAATAAATGTTAGACATATTATGCGTTGAGTAATCAACAGAGCAGATCAAGTGTTATTATCACTCCTGAGAATACAAAATGATAATTTAGATCAAAAATAAATAACCAATGTGCTTACTATACTTGCACTCAGACTCAGACTCGTAGAAATAGGCGAAAATCATCGGGTCTCATGGGCCCGATACTGTAATGAAGTGGTAAAGGCTACAATCGTGTAATAAGTGTCTGTAAAAGGAAAATTAATTTGTGTTGCTCACATATTCCAATCAAATGACTCACGTGAGGGTTGTCCTAACCAGGTTTTTTGATCGATAAAACAGCTGCTACCATAAGAAAGATACAAAAGCATGAGAAAGTTCCCAGCGTGAACTTCCAATTGACGCCTTTACTATTTCAGAGTATACTAACCAATACTTTATCATATCTACTGATTAGTCTATTTGAAAATGGCTAACTTGAAGTAACCACATGCACAGATTCTAAACGGTTATAATAAACCCTTGGAAAAAGGAAAAATTTTCACATGGTCCGCTTCAATTTTAAGAGTTAACCCGCAAAAAAACATGGTTAATGCAAGACTACACGTTGGATCTGACTCGGGAGGATCCAATATAGATTCACTATATTCATACAACTCGAATGAAATAAATCATTTCAAGTTTATTGTCTTGTATAAGATATCTGTATAGATTGCTTTCGAAGCAAAAGTGTATATTAATTAACTTTTGTCATGGAAGTAACAAAGGTAGTTTTGGGATTGACGTTTAAGTGTACTTTTCTTCTTAAATTTACTATGTTACTACTATATCTATTTTGAGAAAAATCCGAATGTCATACTTAATCACTTCTTAGGTTTTTAATTATTTAATTATCCGTACTAAAGAATGTTAACAATTCTTTAAGAATAAATATTGCAGGAAAGTAGAGGCAAGCTTACAGCAATTTACTACGATGATACTACCATGAGAGATTTTTATTTTCATCTTCTTTGCTCCTACCTCGCCTGCAATATGCATGATTTAAGTTCTTGTACCGCATCTACTTTAATGCGATAAAGTAATAATAGTAATTTGGTAATAATATACTTGTGATATGTGAAGGATTATCGGTTTATAGGTAAATTGATCTCATATCTAGCAAATAAAATGGTCTACGTGGAGTGGTGGTATTATGTGTTATGAACATGATAATCAGTATAATTTGATGCCACTTTCTAAAATAGTACAGGGATTAATAATGCAAAAATTATTAGTATTTAAAAAAAAGGTGATGGTTTAGAACATTTGTCTATTAAGGGGTATATGTTGAATTAGAATCGGTCCCGTTAGAGCTAGCATCTGTCCCAGTTAGTAAAATCAATTTAATAGTCATAGTATTGAATAATAGATATTTCTATATAAGTGTAAAAAAAAAGAATTGTCTACAAAATTGGTATTAGTTAATGTTGTCTATCTATTGTAATCTGTTACTAGATGAATGACAACCAAGGTTTTTCGCTCATGCACTCCGCGGGACGTACATTTATAGGATGGGACCAATCTGTTATGGCTAGCCTCCAACCGAAGAATGATAATAACAAGTTTTGTGAATAATTTTGCGTCTGTCACTTGTCCAATTATAACCTTTTCAAATGGTGACTGGTTGTGGGACAGTGTTCTTCTTTCACTACTTACAACTTTTTTGTATTTTTTGGAATCTCTTACCTGTCTGACCTTTGTGAGTACGATTTTGTCAAAGACATAGGTAATATAACAGATAATTATGATTTAATTAGATCTCGAGCAATGTAAAGCACATATATATGAAAGTACGCCAGGAAATATTCAATCTACTTCTGGTGGTATTCTTCGAGAAAAAGATAAAAACCGATGCATAATTCTCCATATCTGCAACAGAAATACTCCAACAAGCTAAAAGAATATCATATAGAACACTCCAATTTAGATATGACACTGAAACAACTAAAATCGAATATTCCATCGGAAGTACTTGGTTGACACACGGTGGGTTGAGGGAACATTTAAACGATACAATATGAAATAGTAGAAGTTGACTATGATTCTCTCACTGAGTACCATGATGGCCATATTCCAGGGGCAATTCTACTTGAATGGAAAAAGACATAAACCACCCACTCTCAAGGGACATTCTCACTGTAGAAAGTTATAAAAATATCCTTCTCGTAAACTTGAATTAGATGATGATAAAACAATAACGATTATCTTATGGAGCTAACGATGGTTCGCAGCATTTGCTTTTTGGGTCTTTAGTATTATGGTTACAAAACTTAAAACTGATAAATGATGGAAGGAAAAAATGGCTTGATGAAGACAGACCTATTTCAAAGGAAACAGTTGTTTTTTCTAAAGGGGGAAGTATAGCCTGTCTAAATCGTTCAAACCTAACTCAAAAATCAGGGTTTATCTTTCAGACATCCGAGATTCTCTTGTGAGCAGCAGAAGGAGGTTTGAATCAGATTAGTAGATGTAAAAGGAGTCCACAGGAATATGCCAATTTGAAGATAACTTCACCTCCCGAATATCCTACCGAACATGCTCAAGGCGGTGCATATCCCTGGGGCTCAAAATACCATGGGCTCATGTTCTAAACGAGGATGGTACATTAAATCTGCTAATAGGTTATCGATGTTATCGTTCAAGGGATATTTTACCATCCAATGAAGTGATTGCACTTATTGCAGAATAGGAGAGCGATCACCTCATTCATGGTTTGTTTAAAAATTATCTTTTAGGATATCCAGACGTTAAGAATTACGATATTCATGATTCAGGTGAAATCTAATTGGAAATCCAATCGAAGGAAAAATTATTGGAAGCAAAAACACCATTATCACAAACAAGATAAAGTAAATAGAAAAGAAACCTGGATATCAAAAGAATATTTTTTGATCAGTTATGGAATCCTACTTTATATTCATTTAAAATGGATCAACAGTATGTTACTATTACGAATATTACAATGATTTGATGACTAGACCAATTTGGTATTCCTTATTTATAACACTTTACGAATTTCGAACAGGTTAAGAATTTACAAAATTAATATCCTGCGTTTATCCAATTCAGCACTGTGCAATATGCATAGGGTTTACTAAGTGAGTGCATATGAAATGGTAACTTGTAGGAAATTGGCAGAGTTAATTGAAAGTATGACGAATTATCAAATTGGAAAATCATAATTCAAATGACACGTGGGAAAGGAAACTACACCAGAGTAACTTAGGTCAAAGTGGTCCTAGTCAAAATTCTATTTTCATTTGCATATTATGCATTCAGGCTGATGGGAATACTCATTAGCAGCATTGTCTACTCTCAACCTGACCGATGAATTCGCCATACTCAAAGAAAATGATTAATGATGTAGCCAATATCAGCGTAGTAGATTTATTAATTTCGCCAAGGTTCTAGTCCCTAAATTAGTAGGTTAACAGGATTGCGAATAGGAAAATTATATAATAAATACAGAGATTATGTCTTATTTGTAAAGCATACTAATTTCAGGCATTTTGCATTCTTCGCAGAGGCTATCTTTACACAATTTTTCTGAATTCAGTTTAGTGCTAGTTCGATGATACCTAATCTTAGGTATTGTGTTTACATTCGATTTTTTCGTATTTATTCTATAAGGACAATAAATCTCGCTATGTTGAAAAAAGAAACCGGAAAAAAAATTACAATGAAATTAAGACAGATAAAAACATTTGCAAGTTTGCGATTTCTGAAACCATATATTCAGTTTCGAAAATGCTGCTGCATTATCAATTGTTGACCCTCGGTTTTATTGAACCATTATCAGACCTCAATGATAAACTCATCATTACTTTGGATAATTTCCTCCTGGTCATTAATCCTAAGTGTTAAAGCAGTTCACCTCTTTAAATCAAGAATAGGTCATTAGTTAGAACAATTATATTTTAGGAGAACTTATCTAAGTAGGACGGATTATGGTAAAAAGCTCCTATTTATTAATATTACCCATCTATATTAAAGAAAGGCATGTTATATTGGTGCAGGTTGCTTTTTGATGACGTAAGGGCTTGCAAAGATACCTACACTCAATTAAAGCCCATGTTAGTTGGTTTATAACCATTGATGGAAAGTTTAAGAGAATTTGAAGAAGACTATGACATTAGCATTGATGGTTCTAGAGGAAGACATTAGAGTCATTTTTCTAATTGCAGAAGTATTATTATTATCTAATATTACTGAGATAGAAAAGAAACAAATATCTGGAATGTACCAATCTGGGAATTGATTTTGATCGTAATCATTCAGATAGTATGAAGTAGTTGATAAAGAGGAACTGCGGAGAAATTTGTATTTACTATAAAACGAGAAGAAAATTATGAAACATTGAATTTATTCACAGGTTTGCAGGATAAAGATGTTGATGAGCAATATGAAAAACAGAACCTGATTGTAGAAAGATTTAACGAAGGTTGCTTTAAAACAGGAGATATCTTCGATATTCTGCAATCCACAATGATTTGATAGATATCAATAACAGGAATAGGAATTTTACTACGTCAAAATACTGAAGTGAAATCGATGTCACACTATACAATGATCGTCTTAGAAGTTCAAGTTATATTAGCAAAGTCTAAAATATCAAATTATTTGTTTGATTCTGAGAGACTAGAACGAAAGGAAGAATAGTGGGGTGTGCAAAGACTCTAAGATATAAATAAAACCTAGTTTGAATTCAAATTTAACAATTCTTTAGCCTTATATCTGTTGTGCTCTTGCAGCACTCTTTTCTTGTCTTTATTTCCAGCATTAAGTCGTAATTAAGGTCTATTGTAGAATATAAAAGTTCTTGAACTTGATTTCATCAAGAGTATTAGCGTGTTTTTCGCTTTCTAAAGTTTTGGTTCCTGATACTATAGTCAATCATTATTACACCATCTTTGTTTTTTCCCAAGTCTTTTTACAGACGATATGGCATTTACGAACTAGGTGTTCATCATTGAAACATTCGTGATGAAATACATCCAGCAACTTTGAATTAATTTTGTCGCCTCATTTTAGCAAATCATTTAGACCTAAGTGATAATCATATTTCGATGACTGGTCTCGACTTAACATCATCGAACAACAGTGTATTGTAATTTTTAACCTATCCGATGAGGCTATTTTTGTGTTATAAGTTCCTCCAACGTGGATCTGAATTTTGCAGTATTGTCTAGATTCATTGCACTTTGGGAAGGCAATTTGGTAATTGATTTCTTGAAACGCTTTAACTTCTTATTAGGTGAATTCAATATGACAAATTGAATAAGATTGCATCAATCTTCTAATTTATTTTCTTCTGCTAATTTAGCCTATTAATCAAATCTTTCTCGAAATAATTTTAATCAAATTTGCAAATTGGATGTGAAACAAATGAGGTGTAGAACTGATTCATTAAATTGTGGTGAATGTTATCTTAGAGATTTCTCTCAAAACTTCGAATTATATGTGACTAAGTTTTCTTCAGAATAAGATGATAATCTAAGGTGGAGATGGTTTTCTAATGATTGGTTAATACATGGATATCCTATTTTCATGTGCTCAGACTTGTCTTCAGTAATGTTGATTTGTTCTGACAACGAATGATTCACCAATAGCATCCTTCGAAAATCATTTTTGGCTATTAATGCAAAGACCTTTGATATTTGATATTTTTTATTCTTTGGGTCTGTTGTAGGGTATAGTCTCAGAGTTATTTTGTCCGACTTTCTTATCAACTGAATAAAATAATTTTAGGAAAATCCAGATTCGATTGTAATTGTGTTTATGAAGTATCGTATCTTTGGAAAGTATTTGAAATATTCGCCAAAAATTAAAAACGCATCCACCATCTGAGTTGCTTCTAATATTACGACCCTTAAAGTTTGTATAGATGAGTCAAAATTCCTTCAACTACTTATTATAATGAAGACATATCGAGAATGCTATCTTACTGTTATCTGATGATGTTAAGTCGAGACTAGTCATCGAAAATAGTGATTTAGTCTAATGGTTGTAAAATACGTAAATGTATTCCAATGTTGCTGGATGTATTTCATCACGAATGTTTCAATGATGGGTGAGTAGTTCGGAAATACCATATCGTCTGCGGAAAAGACTTGGGAAAAAACAAAGAGATGGTGTAATAATGATTGACGCAGTAGTCAGGAACCAAACTTTAGGAAGGAAAACACGCTAATACTCTTGATGAAATCAAGTTCAAGAACTTTATATTCTACAGCTTTTGAAGATGACTAATGCTGAAATAAAAAGACAGGAAGGAAGTACTGCAAACAGGGAATTGTTAAATTTGGAATTCAAACTAAATTTTATTTTATCTTAGGTTTCTAAATGTCCCATTTTTCGTTCTAAATCTGGAATCAAACAATATTCTGATGTTTAGAACTTTGCTAATATAACTTGAACTTCTAAGACGATGTCATTGTATAGTGTGACCTTAAATCATTTCTTATTCTATTCTGTTATTGACAATACTATCAAATTACTGTGATTACGGAATATCGAAGATATCTGATTTGACAAAACAACCTTTCGTTAAATCTGCTACAATCGATTTGCATTTTCATATTGCTCATCAACATCTCGCCCCCCTCCCCGTAAACCTGAGGTGGTTTATTTATACATACTCGTCGTATCAAAAAATGAGTTCTGATTGTATATAGATGACTGTTTCTTTTCTAGCCTCAGTAATGTTAGGATAACAGTAGTATTTCATTAGAAAGAATGACTCCTAGAACCATCGTGCTAATGTCATATTCTTCTTCAGAATTCTTTTAAACTTTCCGTGGTATAACAAATCAGCATTGTGAAATGTGAACACGAAGCCACTAGCAGCTCGTGTAATCCCCACTGAAATCATGCACAATATAGATGGGTAATAATGTAACGAGGAGCTTTACCATAATCCGTCTAAAAAAATGACAGGATTCTCCTAAAGAAAATAGAGCATTTATTCAAATTCAATGACTATTTTTATTTAAAAGTGAACTCTGCTATAGATGTAATGATAGAATATCAACAGTGCAATTATAAGACCAGTCAACAATATGGCTGAAAAACTCGAGCTGAGTGCTATGTTTCAAATCGCAAAAGCTGTCTTGATATCTCTTATTCATTGTATTTTCAGTTTCTTTCAACATATGCAAACAAACAAATCGAGATATACAATACTCAGATTAAGGTAACAGTGAATTTAATATCAAAGAATTAATTCAGAAAAAATTGTATAACTACGAAAATGCAAATGTAATTCAACATGTTTTTATTAAACAGACAATCTGTGTTGTATATGACGCATTCAAATATTATTGCAATTTAGGGAAAAAGTACTGGCGAAGTATAACAAATCTGCACCGATATTAACGTAATCGTACGATGAGCAATTATCGATCAGGTGAAGTAGGCCACATGTTTATAATGTCCCGGCCTGAATGTATATGCAGAGTAATAGAATTGACTAAATTGACATTGAATCTCAGTACAATTCATACTCAACTACATATTCCACAATTGTTTGCTTTAACTACTGTACAAGTACTTGATTGGATGAAACACAGGATAATTTTTATATATTCATGTAAATAGATGCAAATTGTCTAGTATATCAAATCATTGCCAATATAACAATGAAGCAAACATTTCATTGATCCATTTAAATGAACATAAGGAAAAAGTTATAACTGATAAGCTAACGATATCAATTGTTTTTGCTATAATTTTCCTTTTCGATGGATTCCAATTTCCTCACAATAATGATATAATGGCGTCTAGTACTTTAAAGCAAATAATGACAATACATTGCGCGATGTGACTCAAGTGTGCTCGCTTAATTTATTCATTAACTCGATAACAGGTAAATCATATCTCGTTGCGTAGACTGTTGAAGGTTATGTTGTACCATGTGTCGGAGGTGAATATCACCATTCTGTGGACTCCTCTGTCTGGTAACAAGCTCTGAAGACACGATTTTTGGTGAGTTTGAACGTTTAGACGAACTTTTAGAAAAACGGCTGTTTCTTTTATTTCATCAAGCGTTTTCCATCATTTATCTCGGTTAAGTTTTCGTATTTAATATGAGACGAAAACTATACGCGCGAGTGCCAACGTAAGTAATCGTTATTTTAATATCTCTAATTAAATTTGAAAATCTTTATAATTCCGCGAGAGTTAGGTCTAGATCTTCTTCGAAATTGCTCTGATATGATATATAATGAATAATGGAAGAACAATAAATGTTCTAACGTAATATCGAAATGTTTTAATTGTTTGAAAATATCATATCTAAACCAGTCACTATGATGATCCGATTTTATCTTTTTTCTCCTTTCGCAGAAATGAGGTAATTTCTGACATCCTATATGTTTTCATTAATATGAATCAATTGAATCATAATTATCTGTTGTAATACCTATGTCTTCAAAATTGGCCTAAATTCCAATAGCCAGCGCGGCTCTGACCGATACCATTGGTATAATTGAACAGAACAGACACCAATCGCTGCAAACTTGTTATTATCATTCTTCGATTTAGGTATTAGCCATAACAGATTGGTCCCATCCTATAAATGTCCGAGTGCATGAGCAAAGCACGTTTATATTCGACGTCAGTAACAGATTGAAGAGGTATATAATAGACAACATTAACTAATACCGCCAATTTTGTAGACAATTCTTTTTTACTTTATATAGAAATATCTATTATTCAATACTATGACTATTAAATTGGGATTTACTATATGGTTTATGTCTACAGTTGATAGAGATTGAACCATAAATTTGGAATAAATCTCTTGTTATTGCTTTTAACTTTTCTTTTTTATACTCTGTTCGATATCTTTGTCAGCCATATACGTCTTATTTGCTACTTTTTTTCTAACTTCTAATTTATCTCCTGCTTCATCGACATTCTTAGTGTCTACTCTTTTTATTTTCAAATTCTTCAGATGTCATGTAATGATATATTGCAACATAGCTTTTAAATGCCTAATGCGAGAATCCGTCAATGTGATTTATTAAGTCAATTTTATGCATAAATGATTACTAATCATTTCTAAATAATGATACTATCTTACAGGTTTTAGATATATGAGTGGTAAGAATAAATGTTAGACATAACCAGAACAGAATAAGTATTATATCATAAAGACACAAATACGATAATTAGATAATGTGCTTACTATACTTGCACTCAGACTCAGATCCTCAACGAGACTCATGGTGATACTATAATGATGGTAAAGAGCTACAATCGTGTAATAAGTGTCAATAAAAGGAAAATTGAATCGTGTTGCTCATATTCCAATCAAATGACTCATGTGAGGATCATCTTAACGATGGCTTTTGATGATATAACAGCTACCATAGAAAGATACAAAGCATGAAAGTTCAACGTGAACTTTTTCAATTACAACTTTACTATTTCGATGTATATAACCCTTTATCATATCAGTTGTCTATTTGAAAATAGCTAGCAGTAACGCCTTTTGCGATTCTGACGATTCAATAATACTTGAAGAAGCGTTTACATGGTCCGCTAATTTAAAAGTTAACCCACAAAAAACATGGTTAATGAGCTACACGTTGGATCTGTCAGGAGGATCCAATTAGATTCACTATTGTCATACAACCCAAATGAAATAAATCATTTGAAATTGTTGTCTTGTATAAGATATCTTTCTAGATGCTTTCGAATCAAAAGTGTATATTAATTAACTTTGTCATAGAAGTAACAAGGATAGTTTTGAGATTGACGTTTAATAGTATTTTCTAAATTTACTATGTTACTACAAATTATTTTGAGAAAAAACCGAATGTCATATTTAATCACTGCTTGGGTTTTTCAATTATTTAATTATCCATACTAAAGAATGATACTTAAGAATAAATATTGCAGGAAAGTAGAAGCAAAGATTACAGCACGGACTACGATGATACTACCATGAGATTTTTATTTTCATCTTTTTGCTCCTACCTTTTAGCAATATGCATGATTTAAGTTCTTATACATCTACTTTAATGCGATAAAGTAATAATAGTTATTTAGTAATAATATACTTGTGATATGTGAAGGTTTATCGGTTTAGTGTAAATTGATCCTATATCTGCAAATAAAATAGTGTTCGTAGATTGCAGGTTTTATGTGTTATGATCATGATAGTCTTTTTTTTGATACCGCTACATCAAGAATGGGATTGATAACGCAAAAATTATTAGTATTTAAAAAAGGTGATTATTTAGAACAATTGTCTATTATGGGGCATATGTTGAATTAGAATCGGTCCCGTTAGAGCTAGCATCTGTCCCAGTTGAATTAGGCTTGTGAGACATCACCGCCCGTCAAATTTAGATTCCTGACTCATTTCTGTATTGTTTTGTGAGAAAGCAGCATCAAGTTACTAGATTTTACCAGCATGACTGCAAAAAATAACGACTGCCAGTCCTAAATATTTTTTTTATGAAATTTTTTATTTTCCATTATGATTAATTGATTTAACCTGTATATTACTACTGTTAAATATGCAAAATAGTTTAGAATGGTGTTAATTTTCATATACTTTTTATATATAATCCCAAAGATCTGAACCTATTTCGTTTATTCTATTATTTATGATTACAATTTAGACTAATTCAATTGAGAATAAAATGAGGTAAAAATATATTAACAAGATCAAAAAATTATTATCGTTCTAATATGATTTTATGGAATGAAGATCAATTGGATCTTTACCTTTTGTAGGTAATGTTAATTTTTGGAGTTCTTGTAGTATTCGCTATATCTTTTGCTAAACCCATCCTCATCTATACTAAAATGAATATCAACATTATTCGGTTCCGACATCAGCGCTAAAAAGTGTGAATAATTCTCTTACGTCGGTATCATATTTTATGTTCTCAATTTCATTTACAATTATCGAGAGGAGTAAACTAAGCTTCTTCTCAGGCCTAAAATATGATATGTATGAGTTAAATATATTTTGCATCTAACTTATCCCCAGCTAAAGCTGAGAGACTGAATTCAAACAATAAATTTTTTAACGGCAAACCAGAACCACTAGTCAACAATATTTTATATTTTCTTGGACTTTCTACAAACTCCTCAACTCTAGCATCTTTTAAAATTTGTTTAACAGCTTAATTATGTCTCGTAGACTTATGGTGTTTTTTCCAATTTCCAAGACTCCTAGTCTTACCGCTATTCTGTCAAGATCTTCAAAATAAAATGGAGAATCAATATCTTTATCACTTGATAATTTGCCAATCCCATCCATATCAGTTTCGATTGGAATATATTCGACTAGTCTTCAATTTCTTTGAAAATTCCGAATGACATTAATTATTACTAGATTAATAATACGACTGATACTTAATATCATTCTGATATGTGAAAAATTCTGTTGTTATGTGCAAATTATATAAATCGCTAATTCTTAGCATTAATAACGAGTATTAATTGTTATTAACCTATTTGAAATATAAATGTCTCTGAGATAGTATGATATTGAAGATAATATGATATTTATTTTTGAGTAATATAAAACAGAGAATAGAAACAGGACTTTTGATGATTTTTAATATATTTAATTCCATACTTTTTTTCATTACAAAGTTAATTCGTTGATGTATTATAGATGGAGTGAGATTTACTTTTCAAATAACTGTCATAGCAGGCTTTTAGCCTGATTAGAATTTAATATTGTAATTACGTCCACACTAATTAGGAAAAGCATTATGATCGGAATGAATTTTGTTTATACTTATCTATTATTTTAAATTCAGATCGATGTGAAATTGAGCATAAAAGGGAAATTAATGCAAATCACGATTGTAGTCTGCTTGGATTGATCCTTTTTTGCATATTTAAAATCCTTTTTATGTATACGTTTCTTACATTCATATACATGCATAAAATAATATTAGCCAAGAAAAAAAATAGTCTTTTATACGTTTCAATGACTTCCTGTTTAGAAAGTAAAGCTGACAAACCAGTTCACGAATCTAGAAATTACAATAGGCAAAGAAGGTAAGATTGATGAAGGAACCAGAAGTAGAAACCTTATTTCTATTAGATGCAAAAATTGGCGGTAATTCCAAAAGGAGAGAAATCCTATATTCATTCATAGAACCGCTTAATAGTCTTTATTTGGAAAAGACAGAAATCTATCGAGCTCAAATCCAAGCTTGCAGGAATCTTTCAAAATACATAAGATCCAACGAAGACACTCAAATCATAGACAAAGAGATTTCTCAAATACAAATTACACTAAGTCTTCAAAAACCATAATTTCTATATAGGGTCTTATGGAGTCAGATAATAACTAATCATGCAATATGAAATCACGAATTGGAAATAAATATTGTCTATCCTTGACAGGAACAGGATCTCTTCCAAGTAATTCTGATTTACGATTAGTTTGAAAAGAATGAAGAATTTCCAAGCATTGGTACGATTCTGGTATGATGAGAAGCTTAATTAAGGCCAGATAATAGCAAATCAGTTTCATGATTTGATCGTAATACAAAAATAACGCAAAATTCGGCCATTCAATGAGAAAATGTGGATTTGTTTACCCGTCGTTTCCTAAGTAGACTTCCAATCCATTTTCCTACTCTGCCTTGATTGTGAGCTAAGGTATGATTTGGTATATCAAGCGTTTGGTTGCTTACCATCTCGTATAACCATAACATCATGACCGCAAATTTTTTTGGCCATAGGAAACATGATTTGCCAAAGGAGACCCTGTATGAAACAAGCAAGACATACGCTAAATTAAGGACCAAGATGAAATTATCACATAAAAAAGACCTAAATGACTCATTTCGAAGGTAATTCTATGTTTAGCAATCACTTTATTATATGACACAATTGGAGTCGATAAAATCTCAGAATGAGAAATATGCTGAAAAATTCAAGGATGGAGATTTGTCCATACCTCCTCAAAAAAAATTGCCGTCCTTGCTTGCATGGATGCAAGATTGAATGTAAATGAATTATTAGGATTGGGGATCGGCGAAGCTCATATCATTAGAATGCCGGCGGAATTGCTACAGATGACGCTATACGCTCTTTGATCATTTCACATGAATTACCGGGACACAAGAATTCATTGTAATAAACCACACAGACTGTGGCATGTTGACTTTTAGTGACGAAGACCCGCAAAAGAAAAATCTCAGAGAAATACAAATCAAACGCTTCAGGTATAGTATTTCATACTTTTGACAATTTAGAGGAAAATGTAAAAAGACAGGTCGACAAAATTCGTAATACTCCATTCCTCGCTGATACTGTATCTGTAAATAGGTTCGTATATGATGTAAAAACTGGCCGAATAAAAGAAATAACTTAAGAGTTTTGGTCTTTGATTTTTCTCATACTCATGTTTTCATAAATTTAAAAAGACAGATTGATCAATAAGCCATAATTCATTTATTTTTTTGTCAGATATTGACTCCTTAGAATACAACATTACATTTTTGAATCTGAACTTTAAAAAAGATGAGCCGTTACCCTTTATTATATTGTTTAGAAAATATGATCCGTCTAGACATATTATCCCTTAGAACCAGGCAATGATCCAAACAGTATTAAGATGATTTTTTCTTGGGATATCGGGCATATTCTTAGGTCCAAGATTAATGGATTGATAGCCAGACAAAATCTGTCTAATATGTATATCGCTATGCGTTTGAATCACATACATTTTTTATAAATATTTTATCTTTTTTATTATTTATACGCTATTTTCGCATATATTTTACATAAATGACGTATTTTTTAGAAAGATTTATATAATTATTTTAAGATATTAAATGCATGAACACTTCTCTTATTAATCAAAAAAACCAAACTTGTATTGATACTTGCAATGAATGCGCAATGATGTGCGAAGCTTGTTGTACCGCATGTATGTCTAACACCGAAATGGCCGGTATGATGGGCCGATGTATGATGATGTGCAGAGACTGCGCAATGATGTGTATGATGGCTTCAATGATGATGGCTCGAGGTAGCGAATACTCAAAGCAGATGTGTGAAATGTGTGCTACCGTATGTGACGCATGTGCAATGGAATGTGAAAAAATGGGTAACAAAATGGAAGCATGTAAAGAATGTGCTGAAATGTGTAAAAAATGTGCCCAAGAATGTAGAAACATGATGAGATAATTTTCTCATAAAACATCTGAATCTATAATCATAATATACCATCAAATACTTTGTATTAGTTCTTTTTTGATGGATTGATCCTCTAAGAATCCAAAATCATTGTTTCAACAAATTAAATTATTCAATCTGTAGATCTTAAAATAACCGTAAATTGATTGCAATTTTATCACCCTAATGTTGATTGGTGCAGACTTTTAGAGGCATGTTACCTACTCCTATTAAAAACTGCTAACTTTGTAATGTGTAGTATGAGATGATTCGGTTTGAATAAATATCTACAATTTTAGGTATAGGAATAAATTTTGAGACTTTAGTGCTTGGATCAGTAATTCCTCTCATTACTAACCATATCCGTAAATATGAGCCAAAGCTTCTGCAATTTCCCTTTTTTCAAATTCTTTCTCAGTTTTTTCATTACCTAAGTTACCAGGATTCGTGTGATGAGTACATTCGGCTTCTATCATTTGAGATGTTGATGCCTTTTTCATATGAAATAAAACGGGTAAATTGTATATTTATTCTAGGATCTGTGACCTTTTGGTCATAAGGATGCATAAATAGCATGAATTGTTGTGTTAGTTATTCAATACTGATTTGGTACAGTTATCTCTTATAACGTATAATGAATGATAGCTACTTCAAAACCCTGTTGAGGATCAAACTTTTTCAAAAAATGGCACTCATGATTTATTTTATTTTTTTATCTTTTTTAATTTGGTGATCTTTAACCAGAAAAGAATATTTCTTTGTTCAATTGTCATAATCTAGTCGGAATTAATCATTACAAGAGAGTAAGAAATATCGTTACTATATCAATGAGTCAAGAGATTTTCTTTGATCTTTCAGAGTATAGGATATTAATTTCTCCCCGTTAAGGATATAAGGTTTTAAGTACCTTTTTCGAAATTATAGACGAGATCTGCAGTCGATACTGGCAGATCTTGCATTGAACTGCTAATACTGCATATAAGATTTCAATTATATTATAACACTTTGTTATAATTTAAATGTCAAACTTAGTGAACCTCCAACAATCTCTTAACAATAATTTTTTAGATCTTCAAAGTATTTCAATGGAATTATATGTTCTCAATAATAATGATACCACTAGATTTGCTGTCAATGATAAATTAAATTCAAAGGTAAAAAAAGGAGAATTTCTTGCTATTGCAGATCCTTTTGAACATGAAAAAAGTGCATTACTAAATATAGAAACTGATCATAATGCGACTTGCCAGGACAAAATCGATCATCCCTTAGTCGAATCAATTTCAAGAGAAACAGTATTGGAATCTGAAGGATTCATTATTAAAGATCGTGTATTAGATCTCAAACATGTAGATGATGAACTAATTATTTCGGAAATGGGCCCGAATTAATCATGTTAGAGCTACAAAAAAAATCTCCCTTAAAGACTAAAGTAGATCTAGAAGTTTTCGCTAATACTGTTTTATTTATTGCAGTTTTTATCGGCCTATGGCAACTAGCATATTTGAGTGGTATTTGGCCAAAAGTTTCACTCCCCTCTCCTATCATGGTAGTAGGATCGTTTTATGACCTAACTCTAGATAGCACTTTGACTATAAGCATAGGAATGACCCTTTACAGGCTTTTGATTGGTTTTGCTGCTTCAATAGGAATTGGAGTTTGTGTAGGACTTGCAATGGTAAGATTTAGTGGTTTTGGAAAAACAATGAGTTCTTTTGCAGTAGGATTGCAGTCTTTTCCGAGTGTTGCTTGGGTTCCATTTGCTATCCTACTTATCGGTCTAAATGATATTGGAATATTATTTGTAGTCATAATGAGTTCAGTATTTTCAGTAATGATCTCAGCATATAGTGGAATAAGAAACATACCTCCCATATATCTAAAGGCTGCAAGAAACATGGGAGCAAAGGGTTTCTCATTATTTAGATATTTGATGATACCAGCAGCCACACCTGCATTAATAATAGGAATAAAACAAGCGTGGTCATTTGCTTGGCACGCTTTGATTGGAGCCGAAATACTTATGGCTGCTGCGGTAGGGATAGGACATATACTGTTAGTTGGTAGAGAATTTCAGCTGATGGATCATATCATAGCATCTATGATTACTATTTTCGCATTAGGAATGCTATTTGACAAAGTTATCTTTGCAAAATTAGAAGATAAGGTAAGAGAGAAATGGGGATTAAGACAAGAGCAGGACATCGAGAACAAATAAAACAGTATCCTGTACATAATGTTCTTTTTTATGAATTTCAGAGGGTTATTAATGCCCTGCATTAACTAAACGATTTTGTTATAGAGAATATGTTTGATCGTTTGTCTGATGTAAGACAAATGGAATCAAATTTAATGTTAATTTCATAATTACAGACTAGGACATCTGGAAGAAAAAATCAACTTACCTAATCGCCCTAATCTGTAATTTGCAGCGAACAAATATTCTTACACAGTCGTAGCACTGCGCTATCTATTCTACGACTAAAAGTAATAATATTGTTTTTATACACGAAAATTTCTATTTACGAGAGATATCTTCCATATTCAAATCAAAGTATACAATATTAAAAAATAAAACCCACTAATAAATTTCATGCTCTATGATATGGACCTCTTTAATATTAATAGTTTGTTCACATTTAGAATGAAATAAAATATTGAAAGATCTTATTTGATTGGGTTTGCATGAAAAATGCAATATCATTCGTAATTGAAACAGCCATTAATTTAAGACCAACAATAAGCTACTATTTACGCATAAATTGCATATTTAGATCCAAAATTACGTACTCGGTTCAAAAATAAACAGAGCGTGATCCAACATAAGTATGGCTCAATCAACAAAATAGAATACAAACATCCGGTATACTAGAAACCCAGGTTTGATAAACACTTAAGTGACCCCAATGTAAGAATCATTGAGGTGGACTACGACTCAAAGCCAATTATCTTCTTGGACACATACGCGGCGCAGTTTTGGCGGATTGGAAAAAGGACATTAACCATGCACTTTGTCAAGAGATATTTTGACTAAAGAAAACTATGAGAATTTACTCCAAAGGTTTTGGATTAGATGATGACTCAAAAACACTTGTATTATATGGCGATTTTAATAATTGGCAGTTTACCGCATTTGCGTTTGGGTTTTTAAATACTATGGATATAAAGATATTCGTTTGTTAAATGGAGGAAGAAAAGAAATGGTTAGAAGAAGATAGAGAAATTACAAAAGACATGCCGGTATCAAAAGGCACGTTTAATCTTGGTGAATCTTTGCACCAGACAGCAGTATAAGGATATTTCTATCTGACATAAAAGATTACTCTGGTAAGCAGAAGAAAATTTCAAATAAAATTGGTAGATGTAAGGAGCCTGATGAATACCACGGAAGAATAACAGCACCGCCGGAAGTATCCCCACTGAACATGCACAAAGGGCTGGCCACATCCCCAGGAGCAAGTAACATTCCATGGGCACAAGTATTGAATGACGATGGAACATTCAAAACGGCAAGAGAATTGTCTAAATTGTATGAAGCAAAGGGTATCCATCCCATTAACGAAGTAATTACCTACGCATACGAATTTGGAAGACGTTCTTCGCATACATGGTTTGTCTTAAAGTATTTGTTAGGCTACCCCGATGTGAAAAACCTTTATGACGGATCTTGGACAGAATGGGAAACCTGATAGGAAATCCTATAGAGAAAGATTCAATCTAACAAGGAAAGAAATTTTCTTTCAATATATACTAGTCGTATTCAACGGATGTAAACATAATGAAAATAATCTTTACTGATGCCCCATCAAATAATTATTCATTTATTGATCATGATGATGACAAAATTATGAACAGATGCCATCCAACAGATCATTAAATCTATTTGGAAAATCTATCATAGTTCGCAACATCTTCCATAATAAATTCACTCTATGGCATGAATTCGGTTGTAATTCCAAAGAAAATGGATTTTCTAGTCATTGTCTGAAAGACTGAGTTCAAAAGTATGCCTATTATCGAAGCAGACGAGGAGAACAGTAAATCTGATTGGAATTTGAATGACACTATTGAGGATAATACTGGAAGTACCAGTCAAGAAAAACAAGATCAAAGAACGTCAATAGCCAATTTGAATATATTATCATCGTCTTGCTCTTTTACTTCGTCAGAAATAAACACAACGAGTATAACCAATTCTCGACGCACAAGACCCTGATTTTTCCAAATCGCAATATTCTCAGATAACACCGGTTTATGACAAAACTCATCTCGATGAATCCTTACAACACAATAGTGGGAACTAATTCCAACAAGTCAGCACTTGAATCCTTTAATTTTCAACATCCATGGGAATTCTAGATATTACTCAGGAGTTACTAAAGTTTGAAATAAAGGCTACCACTATATCAAACAAGGCCACAGTTGCAAAAACGAAAAACATTATTGAGGACCATGTAGTTATCGATGACTTTGCAAAAATAGTTCACATAGGCAAGCAGTTTATCGAGTAGGTTCACTAATAAGGAATAGCATGCTTGTGTAAGACCGATATAGGCGCTGGTGTAGAAATGAGGAAAATCCTTTTGCAGGGGATACAAAAATATCCCATCATAACGTGATCCTTGATAGCATCATAGGGAAAAGAACGTCTGGTTTGGAGGCTATTCAAGTGCGGCAAACGTACTTACTTACAAGAAAAAATATCCACTACAAGATAAACGACAAACTTATGGACACGGGCAGAATGCTTTGGAGCAGTGGTTTCAACAATTGTTCGATGGGTGCCTCTGTGATCATTATGCCAGGAAGATGGATATCCGGATTCTATCATACCTGCAGGCATTGTTTTTCAAAATAGGCTGTGTAAAAGGCTCCAGTTTTAAAACATATTTCCATATTAAAGAATCTATACTTCAAAGTTAGCATTCAATGGTTCTCATCTCCTGTCAGGTTTACATTGCAATTACAAGGTGTGCTTAAGATTTATTATAGCATTATAAAGTTTGTTTAGCTTTTGACAAAACTAAAGGTACCAACTAACGGTGGCAGACAGCAGGTATTGTTTATTGGAGAATCATCACCGTCTATATTAATTCCGATTCTATCTTTAATCCTCAAATACACCTAAATAGTCGCTTATTCGAATCGAAGATAAGGGCATCCACTCTCTTGTAACGACTTCACTATGTTTAATTAAAAGAATATTGAAAACAGTATTGATCTAGAATTTATTTTAGTTTCAATCGAACATGTTATTTTTTACGAGACAATATATTTAGAGAAAAAAGTTAATCATTTGTAAAAGACTAACCCTCTCTCTTCGAAGCGGTTAACACCAAATCACGTGAAAAAGAAAACTTTTATCCTCTTCTTAGGACTAGGAAAAGAATTGGAATTAAATACATAAACAACTATGCCTGTAGATAAATTACAAAATTAGACGCTATTTTCTTATCATTTTAGAAAAACTGCATATTTGACAAGTTCTAAATATCTAATTTTGCTATTACATAATTCATAATCAGTCCTCACCATGTAAGCGCTCTTTTAGCAAAACGAGGAAATATTGTGGGATTACTCATGAGAGATTTGACTCATTATAATCACTACTGATACAAATCGCTTCCACTTTATTTCTAATATATAAACCATTACTAGAACATGAATCTTGTTTTGTTGGTCACCAATGTCACGACTTACTTTGCTTTTACTTCCCGTAACCAAGACTTCGATTTAATTGTAATTGACTTTGTTCTAACTCAAAAAACTAATTGAGTGAATACTCTCTCCAAAAAAATGCCAGCAGGCTATTTTATTGAACTGTGTTTCTTTATTATCATTCAGAATCACCGGTTATTCTATTGGGAATTGGGTGATTATGATGTCCTTTCTTCATGATGTTAGCAAAAATTCTACCCCTTTACAAATGCCCTGAACATTAAGCAATTGTTAAATACTATTGTGTAACATGAATAGTTCCGAATTCATTATATGTTTTGTTATGAAATATTGTAATAATATACTGAGCGAATGATCATGTTCAAGGTTTATCCACAATGTTTTAAAAATATCATTTTTAGAGTTATTGTATTTTTCTAATAGGATTTGTTTATATCTTTTGATACGTTCTAACTTTTGTGATTTAGTAGCACAGTCAAAGTCAATTCCGTCGCAACTAGCGAAACCAGTCAAACATTTGATATTGTTAACAACATCAATATAACATAAGCTGCTGATTAATTTCATGAAGCTTTGAGATGAATTGTCCTCAGATGCCATGCTTACAATTGCTTCAGAATAGAAATATTCACATGCATCTTTATCGTATCGATAGTACCTTTCTCTCTGCCATAAATATTAGGGTTAACAATATTGAGATGTGCAGTTAAATTGATGATAATGAAATCACTCTTAACAAGTCTTACGCTACTGTCTTGTAGATGTCTATTAACCCATTGAGAACTAACTAATTCTGATTGAGACCAAAATTCCAAAGATTTTGTGTTGGGACTAACATTATGATAATACCCCATTAAATATACATGACTTAGAATACTCAATTTGTAAGGCCCGCATCTGAGAGACAGAGAGGTATCAAAATCAATAATTAGATTCAATTGAGTAATTATCATGTAATATTTTCTCATACATAACTTTTTCTTCATGTTATATGTTACCAAATATATATTTAGATTTGAATTGCAGTAAATATATGTCACAACACTGAAATTTTTATTTTTCCTATGAATCCTACAATATGATTAAATCAAATAACATAAAAATAACGTGGTTAGTTGCGGTATTTGTTAAAAATCGTCTTGATAGGATCAATAGTAACGAGTCAAGACAATTCAGCTATCTGCAGGTGGAAAACACATAAAAAATCTAATGAAGCTAGGGCCAGGAATATCACAACTTCAAGATTGGAACAAGATTCAGTGAGATGCAATGAGATGCTTCAAGGTATCAGAAATAATTTGGGGATTCTTACTTAATCTTAATGAAGGAAACAATGCTTTGGGACAACAGTAGCCTTCTAGACACAAAAATAGAAATCACCCATTACCTTTCTATCTTATTTTCAAATATGAAATATTAGATTTACTATTTTCATATTTTTCTTGATTCCGATTAATTCTCGATTAGCAAAGTCTCAAAATTAAATCAGATGTGGGCAATATCCTCCGTATATTTGTTAAATATTATATTTGTTGTCAATATATACAATATTTGCACATATTTATATAAATGACGTATTTTTTATATATAATTATTTTAAGATATTAAATGCATGAACACTTTATTAATCAAAAACCAAACTTGTATTGATATTTGCAATGAATGCGCAATGATGTGCGAAGTCTGTTATCGCATGCATGTTTAACACCGAAAATGGCCGAATGATGGGCCGATGTATGATGATGTGCAGAGACGCGCAATGATGTGTATGATGGTTTCAATGATGATGGCTCGAGGTAGCGAATACCAAAGCAAGTCGTGTGAAATGTGCTACTGGTGGATGCATGCAATGGAACGAAAAAATGGTAACAAAAATGGAAGCATGTAAGGAATGCTGGAATGTAAAAATAAAGCCAAGAATGTAGAAACATGATGAGATAAGTAACTTTATTAGTCTTATTCCTTCTTCGCGAATTTTATGATTTTTTTTCTATTTATTTATTAATTAACAGCAATCATTCAGTCATTTGTAGGAATTGTGAAAAGGATTATTTAGATAGTAGATGCAACTTGTAACGCTTTTGTTCTTACCGTAAACTTCAGCATTCTTGCTGGAATAAAACTACAGAATGTGAATTATCTATGCATACTATTCTAATATATCATATAAACATTCCTTTTATTACACTATTGTAATAACTAATTATGACTTTGCAACTAAATCATTCAGCGATTCAAGGATTGAAAGGGGTGATCTCGATACGCGTTTGAAGCCCCGACTTCAAATATGCTCTTAAAATGTAACGAATGCCTTGAATGTATCATTTCGAAGCATCTGAGTTATCCATCTAGACAATCATAAAATGTCGTCCAGTCTGCAAACAAAAGAAATTAGATGGATAAGATTTACTTTTTAGTTTACTAAAGTTCCAGGTTTAGTTCGATACAAATAGAGGGAACGAAAATGAGGATGAATTTCATAATTGCTAAATCGTTGAATCATTATTGCAGCACCTTTCCGACTCCGAGGTTATTCATTTCAAGGCCAGGAATTAGAAAAAAATTTTGAATTAATAAAAAAGCCTGTCCTCTTATTTCATGGAAAATCTAATCGGTTCATATTGTTCATATGGAGAATCCAAACGTATGCTCTCTATTTCAGACTAAATGGCGTAATACTTTGTAAAAAAGTATGGAGGGTCTGTGGTACCAAATTCAAAAATAAGACAACTATCGATATTTGTTGATAATCCTAGAATTGAATATACAAGACTTGTAAAGCGCATTAATTATGCTCTGCCCAAGGTCAGTATCCAAAGTTCTGTTATAGCCGATTCATAAAAGATAGGGAGAGATTGCGTATATTGGCGATTACGTATTATAGAGATACTTGCATCATTTATAAATAATGCCATAATAGAATCAAAGGCAAATTTGCAAAATTGTATAGTAGGGATAATTGTCTTATTCAACCCAATACTACTATTGGGTCTGATGGATATGCATTTGAAAGAGCAGATGACTTTAGAACTCGAAAAATTTCCTCACTATGGCAAAGTAGTGATAGAAACGATGTAGAAATATTTGCAAATTGTTCTAGCACGAGGATCACTTGACACGATTATAGGCCAAGGAACCAAATTGATACATCATGTCATATTTCATAATGTTACCATTGAAAAAAAAATACTGAACTAACAGCCTGAACTATAGTAGGCGGTAGCACAACCATTGGCAATAATTGTTGACAGGACTAAATAGTATCATAAAAACAAGATAAAAATAGCGAGATCAAGTTATTGTGGGTTCAGGCAGTTCTGTTATCTATGATATTGTAGATGAAGACATTGTTGTAGGGGTACCAGCAAAATCTATTAAGATAAAATAGAACTATTATAGAAGAAATGCTCCCATTGATGACAAATAGACGCTTTAGTAAATTTATCATGTAGCTAAATATATTAATAGCTCATCCGAACGGCTAGGCAGATTGCTAACTGCAATTAGCTTGCATATTATTTAGTTGAATCTTGGGTTGGCTAAATGTTATAAAAGTCAAACAGATTCAGTTATGTTAGATAAAACAGTAGATTTTGATGATCTTTTAGCCCATTTGATTAAAATTTCTCCAGTTTGTACGCCATATTTTATAATAAACCAAATAGAGAATGCATCAGTTATTGGCCTTCCTAATAATTACGTCAACCTTGTGAAATGATAGTGCTCATAAACATGTTTAGTATTCTGCTTTTTATGTAACAGAGATTGTGATTCAGGTTGCTTACCTTAACCATGTGATGGCACGGGTTCAGTTATTACCTGAATCACATACTATAATGAATACATACCGCTCTTGTGTTTCTGCAAGGCATAACTACTTGATTGGATGGGACTGCCAATCATGAACATTAGGTATTTCATAGTTATTAAACACTCTTTATAAAAAAAATACAAAAAACTATTTAATTTCGATTAGTAAATCCACAATAAGTATCAATCCCCAATAAAATATAATATGATTAAAACATTTAGCTAGGTATAATAATATGCTAAATTTAGCTAATGAAACATTTCTAAAGAATTTACTGATAGAAGAATGTATATGGTTGTCAACAAGAGAGTTCGTTATATTGTGGGTTCTTCTGAAAAGTTTACGTTATTTAATTTATTGCTTTGTTTAGATGAATGCATGATGGAAATTTTGTATAGAGTTGTTGTTTTACAGGAGATGAGCTTACACAGTTTATGAAATATTGAATTTTGGTTTAAAGATTGTAAGGATTCTGCAAAGAAAAAGAAAGAAGTCATGAATAATGAAATGGTTCGTCTGACTCGTTTACATGTCTATACCACATTTGTTGAGAATAAGAAATCAAAACTATTTTGTTATTTCATGAGGTAGGTATATGTTATGACAGAGTTATTGGGTTGCTGTCTCCTGGTCAGTAATTGCATGCAGTTGATCATCTCATCTGCCAATTTTGAATCAAATGATAAGAGCCTGAAATTACAGTGAAGACGATGCATGGTGCAATTATCAAGTGTTCTAAGAATACAAGTATCTATTATAAATGTAACATTGTCATTAGATGAGCCATGGGCTCAACTGGTGGAACGCTTAAAAATATAAATTAAATCGTTAAATATTGTTCTAAACATGATCTGTTGAATAAAATAATACATTTCGTATCAGATAAACCATTTTTTACAGTAACTATTGACCATGTTGTACAGCCGTCACAATTAGATGGGGACAAATTTAGATGTGTTGCACAGAATGAGGATTACACGTGCCAAATTAAGTAAAACTTATAGTGAAAATTACTGAATTTTTTGTCTTATTAACATAAAAATGGTATATCAATTTAATTATATGTAAATTCTGCATACATCCATTCATGTGCTAGAAACCTTCTGATTGAGGATAGAATAGATATATCTGTCATGATGGTATTGCTTATATTATAGACAAATTTCAGGCTTGATAAAGAGAATTATTTTCCTATAGTCGATATGGTCAAGATATATGGATTCTCTAAAAGTAACATAGTCTCATTAGTAGAACTGATTTTTACCATCAGTCAATGTTCTAGTCTTCTACTGAAGATATCCACATACATGCCTGTGTGTGTTTGAAAAATTCATGGAAAGTGTTGAAACAATTGGGTTTGATATTATTGGAATACAGCATTCATCTTACCTTTGAGGAAAAAAAAGAAGCATATTCTAAAATAGTTGATCTGTATGACATGAGGGCTCAATGGAAAATAGATGCCCACATTATATCCCAAATTTGCCTCCAGAACTATTTTCTCTTGGCTTATTTCTAGAACTTCATTCATTTTCTTTACAGTTTCATCGACTGAAAGTTGCCTTCTGGGATCTTTGTGCCCTATTTTCCATTGAGCCCTCATGTCATACGAATCAACTATTTTTAGAATCTTCTTTTTTTCCTCAAAGGTAAGATGAATGCTGTTTTCACTTATTTCAATAATATCAAACCCAATTGTTTTTGCACTTTCCATGAATTTTTCAAACACCTTTTCACGAATAGCGTATTCAGTGAGAGTGCTTCCAGTAGAGACTAGAACATTTGACTGATGGTAAAAATCAATTCTATTAATGAGACTATGTTGTTTAAGAAGGAGAGGAAAAGCTCCATATATCTTGACCATATCGATATAGGGAGAAATAGCTTCAAAATTCTCTTTGTCAAGCCCTTGAAATTTGTCTATAATATACGTAATACCATCATGACGGGGTTTTTTATGATCTATTCTATCCTCAATCAGGGTTTCTAGCATGAATGGATGTATGCAGAATTTACATATAATTAAATTGATATATGCATTTTTGTAAGTATACAGTAGACAAGGAGCAGTAATTTTCGCATAAGACGCTAATTTGACGCATTGTAATCCTCATTCCTATTACGGCTTTACATCCCTAAATTTGTCCCCATCTAATTGTGACGACGAATTTTATGGTCAATAGTTTACTGTAAAAAATGGTTTAATTCTGATTGAAATGTATTGTTTTTATTCAACAGATCATGTTTAGAACAATATTTAGCAATCGTTTAACGGCCTACGTTGGTATATTTTCCAAGCGTTTCATCAGGAATACCAGTTGAAGCCGTGATTGACAGCATGTCTTTTGAATAGTCTAATGATGATGTTTTTGAAAATTCAAACTTTTCGATAATAATAGAGGTCATATTGATTCCAAGACACAATAACCGTATAGAAACAATACTAAAACAACAGATTTTTCTAGTGCCTTTGAATATCTACTTGTTTCATCATCACAGCACTTGATCTTGTATTCTTAGAACACTTGATTAATTTACCGTAGTGCTTAATTGTGCGATTCAGGTCTTCACTAGCAGTTTCAGACTCTTAACAGGATCATTCACAAATAAATCATTTGATTCAAAATTATTTCTTGGTTATTGATTCAACTAGTGGATGATCAATACTGGCGTGGTCGCGGTATATTCACAATTATTTGTTTTTTTATATTCGCCAATTTAGAGACATGACAATAACTCTGTCACCCAACGCCACTGCCTCATGAATGTTATGGGTAACAAACAAAATAGTTTTTTTGGTTTCTTGATGAATCTTCAACAAATGTGAACAAAGCATTTTCCCTAGTTCGAACATCTAAAGCGGCAAATGGCTCGTCCATCAACAAAATTTTAGATCCAATGCCAATGCTTCCGCTATTGCAACTCTTTGCTTCATTCCTCCCGATAAAGCTGATGAATATAGGCTTGTGTAAACCAGTCAATTGAACCACTTGATTAATTTCATGACTTTTCTTTTCTTTTTTTCTTTTTTGGAATCCTTGCAATCTTTAAACCAAATTCAATGTTTTCATAAACTGTTAGCCAGGGAAACAATGCTCCTTCTTGAAAAACAACAACCTCTATCCGTTCTTGGTGAGAGAGCAACAGGTTTATCATCAACAAGTATCTCTCCATCAAATACTCTCGTCTAAACCGGCAACCAAATTAAGTAATGCATTTTTCCACATCCAGCATCCACAATTGTAACGAACTCTCCATTTTTAATACTTAAATTAAGGTTGTTGATAACCGTATGTTTGGAATTAATTTTGTTCTTTTTATCAGTAAATTCCTTAGAAATGTTTTCAAGTTTTTAGAATTAAACTATCAGTAGATTGAATAGGACTTGTTAGACTAGACATATTTATTATAAACAGAGAAATTATATAATTAAAGCCCTATATGCAACACCACTTATAGGAAATATACCTGCACACTTCCTGAGATTTATGGCTCATGACCAATTATTCAGAACTTAGCAGAGTCAAAATCTGAAAGTATCTTGGTTTATTACCTATTTAGAAGGAATAGATCCTACATCAATCCCATATTTATAGCACAAGAAGGTATTAGTAGAAAGATTCAGAATCATTCTAGATTAATTAGGCCATGGCTAAATTCACCGTTGCAATCTTTTCTTGTTAACGTGTAATCTCCAAATTGTCTGGCAACTCCTACTAATTCAATGGTAGTTTCGATTTCACCTCTCTAAATTTATGATTTCTAATAAGGCGATCCAAAACTTCAAGAACTCAATTGTATTAGCGAATTTACAATAATGTAATTGGAAATAAGTAATTTTCAATTAAGTTCCTATGTGTAAGATCTGCATCACGTCAACCTTATGAAATGATAGTGCTCATAAACTTGTTTTGTATTCTATTTTATATAATAAAGATTGTGATTCAGGTTGCTAACTCAACCATGTGATGGCACGGGTTCAGTTATTACCTGAATCACATACTATAATGAATATGCACGCTCTTGTGTTTCTCTGCAAGGTATAACTACTTGATTGGATGGGGACTGCCAATCATCATATATGATATTTCAGTAGTTATTAAAACACTTTATAAAAAATATAAAAAACTATTTAATTTCAATTAGTAAATCCATTGCCAGCGATCAATCCCCAATAAAATATAATATGATTAAAACATTTAGCCAGGTATAATAATATGCTAAATTTAGCTAATGGATGCAGATCTTGCACATAGGAACTTATCTGAAGATTACTTATTTCCAATTACATTATGCAAATTCACTAATACAATTGAGTTCTTGAAGTTTTGGATCGCCTTATTAGAAATCATAAATTTAGAGAGGAAATCCGAAACTACCATTGAATTATTAGGAGTTACCAGACAATTTGGAATTACACGTTAACAAGAAAAGATTGCAACGGGTAAATTTAGCCATGGCCTAAATTAATCTAGAATGAGGGATTCTAGATTCTCTACTAATACCTTCTGTGCTATAAATATGGGATTGATGTAGATCAATTCCTTCTAAATAGGTAATAAACCAAGATACTTTCCAGATTTTGACTCTAAGTTCTGAATAATTGGTCATAAAAGACGCATAAATCTCCGGAAAGTGTGCAGGTATGACATATATCGGTGAATGTTGCATATAGACTTTAATTATATAATTTCTCATTTATATAATAAATATGTCTAGTCTAGCAAGTCCTATTCAATCTACTGATGGTTTAATTCTAAAACTTGAAAACATTTCTAAAGAATTTACTGATAAAAAGAACAAAATTAATTCCAAACATACGGTTATCAACAAACTTAATTTAAGTATTAAAAATGGAGAGTTCGTTACAATTGTGGGTCCTTCTGGATGTGGAAAAAGTACGTTACTTAATTTGGTTGCTGGTTTAGACGAGGTATTTGATGGAGATACTTGTTGATGATAAACCTGTTGCTTTCTCACCAAGAACGGATAGAGTTGTTGTTTTCAAGAAGGAGCATTGTTTCCCTGGCTAACAGTTTATGAAAACATTGAATTTGGTTTAAAGATTGCAAGGATTCCAAAAGAAAGAAAAGAAAAAGTCATGAAATTAATCGAAATGGTTCAATTGACTAGTTTTACACAAGCCTATATTCATCAAAGCTTATCGGGAGGAATGAAGCAAAGAGTTGCACAGCCAGAGCATTGGCATTGATCCTAAAATTTTGTTGATGGACGAGCCATTTGCCGCTTTAGATGTTCAGACTAGGAAAATGCTTTATTCACATTTGTTGAGAATTCATCAAGAAACCAAAAAAACTATTTTGTTTGTTACGCATAACATTCATGAGGCAGTGGCGTTGGGTGACAGAGTTATTGTCATGTCTCCTAAATTGGCGAATATAAAGAAACAAATATTTGTGAATATACCGCGACCACGCAGTATTGATCATCCACTCGTTGAATCAATAACCCGAGAAATAATTTCTGAATCAAATGATTTATTTGTGAATGATCCTGTTAAAGAGTCTGAAACTGCTAGTGAAGACCTTGATCGCACAATTATTTCTACGGTAAATTAATCAAGTGTTCTATAAACGCAAGATCAGGATACTGTGATGATGAAACAAAAAGATATTCAAAGGCACTAGAAAAATCTATTTGTTTTAATACTGTTTCTACACCGGTTATTGTGTCTTGGAATCAAGATAGCCACTATTGTTATCCGAAAAGTTTGAATTTTTCAAAACATCATCATTAGACTATTCAAAAGACATGCTGTCAATCACGGCCTCAACCGGTATTCCGGATGAAACGCTTGGAAAATATACCAAGGTACGGCCGGTATACGATTGCTAAATATTGTTCAAACATGATCTGTTGAATAAAAACAATACATTTCAATCAGAATTAAACCATTTTTTACAGTAAACTATTGACCATAAAATTCGTCGTCACAATTAGATGGGGACAAATTTAGGGATGTAAAGCCGTAATAGGAATGAGGATTACAATGCGTCAAATTAGCGTCTTATGCGAAAATTACTGCTCCTTGTCTACTGTATACTTACAAAAATGCATATATCAATTTAATTATATGTAAATTCTGCATACATCCATTCATGCTAGAAACCCTGATTGAGGATAGAATAGATCATAAAAAACCCCGTCATGATGGTATTACGTATATTATAGACAAATTTCAAGGGCTTGACAAAGAGAATTTTGAAGCTATTTCTCCCTATATCGATATGGTCAAGATATATGGAGCTTTTCCTCTCCTTCTTAAACAACATAGTCTCATTAATAGAATTGATTTTTACCATCAGTCAAATGTTCTAGTCTCTACTGGAAGCACTCTCACTGAATACGCTATTCGTGAAAAGGTGTTTGAAAAATTCATGGAAAGTGCAAAAACAATTGGGTTTGATATTATTGAAATAAGTGAAAACAGCATTCATCTTACCTTTGAGGAAAAAAAGAAGATTCTAAAAATAGTTGATTCGTATGACATGAGGGCTCAATGGAAAATAGGGCACAAAGATCCCAGAAGGCAACTTTCAGTCGATGAAACTGTAAAGAAAATGAATGAAGTTCTAGAAATAAGCCAAGAGAAAATAGTTCTGGAGGCAAATTTGGGATATAATGTGGGCATCTATGATGAAAAGGGCGATATAAAATGGAATTTGCTTTCTGCCATTACTTCAAAAATTTCTCCCAACAGCATAATTTTTGAAGCTCCTTTAGAGATTCAGCAGGCAGTACTGGTTGCTGAGTTTGGCCAGCGTGTAAGCATGGGTGAGATTAAACTCAATAATGTTTTATCCATAGAATCTCAAAGGAGGGGTTTCTTATCAAAGGCAAGCTTTAGTATAACTCCAGTAAAGAAAGGGCCCGAAGGTAGTCCGGCTACAAAATTTATTCATTACATAATTAGAAGTAAACACCCCATTGATCAAAGCGAATTGATCTATATTACAAATCTACCACGAAGAACAGTTCAAGCTTTCAGTCGAAGAACTCAAAAAGCAAGGTTGATAGTAGAAAAGAATAAAAACTGGACGATACGAGAAAAAAAGTCTACAATTTAGTCAAGGCAGAATGGATCTAAGAAATACTGACGAACATTAGACAGACTACACCTTCAAAATTGCCATTTCTTCCTAAGGTATTTCAGTTGTATAAAATTAAGATTTACTCTTATTTTTTTACAGTTTTATCTGAATTTAAATTAAATTTCTAATACTAAGACAAGATATTTTTGATTAATTATCCAACATCACCAAAATACCGAAAAAGATGATTATATTATATTGGAACTAAAAGTATGTAGGGGGTTTACCTTGGACTTTTTGGACACAAAGGAACCGCTTCCAGGCAATGCAGATATTATGATATAGTTGATAAGAACAAAATTCCAAAAAATTCTGAGAAAGAAAATTGATATACGGGAGGTCTAATAATAAACAAGATTTCTTTGTACGAGGGGCCGGAAGACGACAAAATTAGACGGAAAAATAAAGAAGATGTAATGATTAACATAGATGAATCACAATCCATCGAAGAATCAGAAATCATATCTTTAGAAGAAAAAAGGACTAATAAAAGTAAGAATCCCTTGAAAAAGAAAATTAAGTTGGATGAATTAGCTAATACTGTTTTATTTATTGCAGTTTTTATCGGCCTATGGCAACTAGCATATTTAAGTGGTATTTGGCCAAAAGTTTCACTACCTTCTCCTATCATGGTAGTAGGATCGTTTTATGACCTAATTCTAGATAACACGTTGTGGATAAGCATAGGAATGACCCTTTACAGGCTTTTGATTGGTTTTGCTGCATCAATAGGAATTGGAGTTTGTGTGGGACTTGCAATGGTAAGATTTAGTGGTTTGGAAAAACAATGAGTTCTTTTGCAGTAGGATTGCAGTCTTTTCCAGTGTTGCTTGGGTTCCATTTGCTATCCTACTTATCGGTCTAAATGATATTGGAATATTATTTGTAGTCATAATGAGTTCAGTATTTTCAGTAATGATCTCAGCATATAGTGGAATAAGAAACATACCTCCCATATATCTAAAGGCTGCAAGAAACATGGGAGCAAAGGGTTTCTCATTATTTAGATATTTGATGATACCAGCAGCCACACCTGCATTAATAATAGGAATAAAACAAGCGTGGTCATTTGCTTGGCACGCTTTGATTGGAGCTGAAATACTTATGGCTGCTGCGGTAGGGATAGGACATATACTGTTAGTTGGTAGAGAATTTCAGCTGATGGATAACATAATAGCATCTATGATTACTATTTTCGCATTAGGAATGCTATTTGACAAGGTAATCTTTGCAAAACTAGAAGATAAGGTAAGAGAGAAATGGGGATTAAGACAAGAGCATGACATCGAGAATAAATGACTTGACATTGAGCTAACAACATTTTTAGTAATACACACATCCTTCTATTGAACCGTGACGAGTTAAGATAGGGGTGTTAGAATATTGAAAATAACCATTTGAGAGTCAGGATCATGCATATGTTGCAAAAACCACATGTATTGTACATTTTTTGCCTATTTCTGATTATTAATACATACCATTTACAAAAAAAATAACATGGATTCAAAATTAAAATTGGGTATATCTTTTGCTATAATTATCGCAGTTATCATATCTTCTAATTATAACTTTTATTGGTCATTATTGCTTGGTCAGGATAACAGTACAACAGGATCCACCAGTCAAACCGTAAATGCGAAGGCTGATGCTTTGAAAATTGGGTATTTTCCAAATTTAAATCATGCTCAAGCCATTATTGGCTTAAATAATGGAGATTTTAGGCAAATAATAGAAAATGATAAAAACTTGGGTAACATATCTCTAAAAGGGATTGTTTTTAACTCCGGTCCCTCTGCAATTGAAGCTCTATATTCAGGACAAATTGACGTAGCTTACCTTGGTCCTAACCCTACTATTAATGGTTACATTGTATCTGGGGGCGATGGCTTACGCGTAATTTCTGGTGTAGCCAGCGGTGGAGCTTCTTTTATTGTTAGAAATGATTCAGGAATAGAAACAGTCAATGACCTAGGCGGAAAGAAATTTGCATCCCCTCAATTAGGTAACACACATGATGTGGCTTTGAGAAAATACTTGATAGACAATGGCTTTAATACCATTGAAAATGGTGGAAACGTAACAGTCGTGGCAGCAAAACCTGCAGACATTATCAATATGTTCCTAAATAAAGAGATTGATGGAGCATGGGTACCTGAACCTTTAGTTGCCATTCTTAAAGAACAGGGGGATGGATTTATCTTGGTCGACGAAAGGGATCTCTGGCCACCAGAAGGTAAATTTGTGACAGCTAATATTTTAGCTAGAACAGATTATTTCGATAAGAACCCTGAAATCATAAAGAAACTGCTTGAAGCACATGTCAATGAAACGCTATGGATAAATCAAAAATTATCAAAAACTAATGATACCGAAACGGATGAAAAAAATATTCAAGAATTAACGGTTGCATTCAATGATGGGCTAAAAAAAATTACTGGTAAAACTTATCCAGAAAACCAAATAAAAGACGCATTATCACGAATAGAATTTACGTACGATCCCCTCTCGTCATCGCTTAACAAGATTGCTCAGGATGCTAACGACTTGGGATACATTAATTTAGGAAGCGGTCGTGAATTAGACTTATCAAGCATCTATGATCTCGGGCTTTTAAACGAAGTACTAAAAAGTAAAGGCCTGAGCCCCATTTCATAAGCAGTAATAATAGTTTGTTTTTTAATTTACTAATAATGAGTAATTAAATAAATGTTAGTAAACGGAGGTAGGTTCTATCAAACATATTGGGACGAAAAGGATCAGGTAACACAATTTCGTAACTTAAAGTCTATAAATTCTAGTCAATGATACTATCATGGGTAAAAAGTTAAGCATCACTATTCAAAATCTTATTCCTTAGATTTTTGGTTTTGGATCACGATACTTTCAAATTTGGACGAAGTAGGTATCGTATCGCCTGCCTGTACTAAACGACATACTAAATTATCCATAATGGTTGAGCCGATCAGGTCCCGGCGTGTGGATGACATAGTATTATAACTTTTCGGTCGGCGCAGAATATATGCTTAAACTGCGCAATATTAAAAAAAATGGCACATTGAAAATGAATAATAAGTAACGTTTAACGATATACGACTGATGATTAATAAGTCAGAAAAAGTAGGTATCAAGAATCTAAAGAATCTTGATAACAGAGGAAGACAACTTATCTTAGTCTTTACAATGATTATTACCACAGTGGCATTGATATCAGCACCCATATCGATTGCCAGTGCACAATCATTAGGTGATGAGAAAAAGACTTTGAGAATTGGTTACTTTCCAAATATCACTCATGCACAGGCTGTAATTGGATTAAATGATGGAGATTTTCAGAATGTATTAGGCGCTAATGTTACTGTTGAAACAGTTAAATTTAATGCTGGACCATCTGCAATTGAATCGTTATTAGCAGATAGGATTGATGCAACATACATTGGCCCCAATCCAGCAATTAATGGTTATCTTCTTACAGACGGCAAAGATCTTAGGGTAATTTCTGGTGCATCAAGCGGTGGCGCATCATTTATAGTTAGAAATGATTCAGGAATAGAAACAGTCAATGACTTAGGCGGAAAGAAATTTGCATCCCCTCAATTAGGTAACACACAAGATGTGGCTTTGAGAAAATACTTGATAGACAATGGCTTTAATACCATTGAAAATGGTGGAAACGTAACGGTGTTACCTATTGCAAATGCGGATATATTGACAGCATTTTTGAAAAAAGAAATTGACGGAGCATGGGTACCTGAACCTTGGGCAACAAGATTAGTACAAGAAGCAGGCGGTAAAGTATTAGTTGATGAAAAAAGTTTATGGCCAGATGGTAAATTCGTGACTGCCAATTTAATTGTCAGAACGGACTACCTTGAAAAGAATCCTGATGTCATAAAGAAACTGCTTGAAGCTCACGTAGATGAAACACTAAAGATAAACAACGATACAGCAGCAGCAGCAGCAAAGGAATTCAATACTCAGTTGAAGAAACTTACTGGTCAAGAGATATCAGAAAATGTCCTAGACAAGGCCTTTAGTAATCTAGAACTAACTTATGATCCATTGAAATTAACCCTCTTTAAGAGTGCAAATGACGCTTATGACCTAGGATTTATAGAGAAAGGTAAAGATCGACCAAATCTTTCAGGCATCTATGATACGACATTGTTAAATGAAGTACTCGCCGAAAAGGGTCTACAGTCAATCGACGACACAGGAGCAATAAGCAATGCCACAAACAGCACTTCGAGTGGTGAGGCAATAGCAGATATAGTATCGTAGGACAGTCCAACCTGACAAATCGGTATATACCCAGCCTTTTTTTTTATCATTATTTGAAATCTATACAATTTTGCTCGACATAAAATAATTATTAGACATGTTGTCATTTTTTATAACGTTATTCAAACATGCCTCTACTTCATTTAAAAGATCTGATTAATCCATTATCCTTTAATTGACCAAAACAAGTAGACAACCTTCTGATTCGTTAACGTACAACTGGTTACAACCGAGTTTTTGCTTTTCAATAGAGTATCCAAAAATGTCGATATTTTCTAATGAGCCAACCCTAACTAGTGACTCAAATATTATTAGTTAAGGTTACTTTGATTGCTTTTTGAAATAAAAATTCCCGATTTGAGGAAGGGGCAATGTCAGCCAATATTACTTTATTGGTGTCAGTTTGATTTTTTTTCCCCAAGTCGTCAGCTGTAGAATTGCTGCTAGCGGAGTTAGAAGATTCGGATGCGGCAATTGGGACTTTAGAAGAAGTGCTCTTTTCATCAGCATTATTAGAAGAGGAGTCGATGATGATGATGATGAAGAGGCTGGTGCTCTTTTCATCAGCATTATTAGAAGAGGAGTCGGATGATGATGATGATGGTTTTGGTGCTCTTCATCAGCACTATTTATCTCCTCGATGGTTTAATTCAAAATTTCGACAAAGAACTAAATACACCTCATTGTTTTGATCTGTTACCTCAATTGACATTCCAAGAAAATCATCCATTAAAGGATTAATTGAAAAAGTAAAAATGACATAAAACATAATATACGCCAACGATAAACTATGGGTTCTTACTTTGCACACGCCTTTTTTGAATCCCTTTCAACTTAATATGATATTAAAGATATAATTGTTAAGTATGATTTATCAATAACATTATACACATTCACCTCTTCTCGATATTATTAGAGGATACAAAAAATTATAATTGATTAGGTCAAAGTCAATACATGAACTCTTGCTTGCTTATTTTCATGTCATTTCTTTTTTAATATTGGTAAATCTACAAATTTTACTTAATCCTCTCTGCTGTAGACAGACTGATTTTCTCTGAACGGATGAATATTGACCAGGGCAAGACATTCACGCAAACAATATAGCACTAAACCAAAGAGGTCAACAAGAATTTCATTTCGGGATTCAGCACAGGAAGCTACCCAGTAGGAATAACCTTGAATCCATTTACTAGTAAAATCTATGTAGCAAATCAGTATTCCAATACAGTTTCGGTATTTGATGCAAAAACGGATAAACTCATAAGTACTGTACAGACGGGGATATTTCCCTATAGTATAGACGCAAATCAGTTCAATAATAGAATCTATGTGACAAACAGAGGATCTGACGACGTTACGGTGATCGATGGTTCTACAGATTCAGTTATTGACAACATTGCAGTTGGCAAATCCCCGGTCCAAGTTGCTGTGGATCAATCAAGCAATTGGGTATATGTTACGAATATTGATTCAAGCTCAATCTCTGTAATTGACGGAATAACCAACAAGGTCATCAGAACAATAAGCGGGATAAGTACTCCGTATGGTATCGGCATTGAACCTATATCAGATAAACTGTACGTCTCAAATATTGCTAATGCTACTATCACGTTATTGGATGAAGATAGTTACAATTTTGTTAAAAACATACCTGCAGGTAATTCTCCGGTAGGAATTGACATTAATGAGAAAAGGAACCTTGTTTATGTTACAAATTACGCTTCAAACTCGCTTTCTGTGATAAATGGAACTGATGGTACTGTGATAAAGACCATAGAGACTGGTCAGTTTCCAGTAGGTGTAAAAATAAACCCCGTTTCAAACAAGGTATATGTAAGCAACATAGGATCCAACACTGTAAGCGTAATAAACGAAACTTCCCTGGAGAAAATAAAGGATATTCCAGTAAACCCTTCCTCAATCACCAAAAGAGAAGGATATCCTTCTACAATTCCCACCAACATAAAATTCCCGTTGATTGCAAGTTTCGTGGCAATAGACCCCCTAACGAACCTAGTATACATCACAAATACTGCTTCCAATACCCTCTCAGTAATTGACGGAAAAGAAGATGAAAGGATAGTAAGGATAGGATTTCAGACTAATCCAGAAAATTCTGGGTTCATAGAGTGCAACGGTATAAAAAATTTGAATCAAAATTCTACCATTATTACCACAGACAATGAGGCAACTTGCACGGCAGTTCCTGAAAGAGGATACACATTTGATTCTTGGTCAGGACTCACCCTCAGCACTGAAAACCCGCTAAAATTCAAATCAAGCGAATATGGCAACATTGTTGCTAATTTTAGACCAACACTTTCGACCGAACAATATATCTTCCTAATAGGAGGTATTACAGGTATGGCTTCGGTCTTACTTGGATGGTTTTTCAAGGGTGGACAAAGAAGAAAGTTTAACAAACTAATTCAGATTACTAACAAAGCCATACAAGATGCTGACGTAGGTGACAAAACTCAAAGCATTATCAAATTGGAAAACCTTAGGAGAGATATATTTAATACATACAGACGGGGCTCACTCACTGATTTTCAATTTGATTTTCTTGATAAAAGACTGATCAATTACATAAATAAAATTAGTAACCTATAATGGCTGAGGCTATTTGGAGATCAAGACTTCCTTCTATAATGCATGCTTGATCTCTAATCAAAAAAATATAGCTTGATATTTGTTGGATGTTAATCGATAAATGAAGAATGTTTTGGGTCTAAAAAATTAGAACGCAGGGATAGATGGCATTAAACCTTGTCCTATTGTTAAAGATAGATTGAAGAACTGCAGGTATAGTAACTTTACATATTGTAATTTGCTTGTGCTTGCAGAACACAAAGGTTAGATGCAAACCCGCATATCCCATAAAAGTTATTGTTAATTTGTTGCAAGGAATAATGTACCACTATTTATATTTACGAGTAAATAGCAGATGGGTCAGTACCTCTTGAGTTGATTAGTTGGTTGTCATTTCAATTAGTGGCCAGACAATAATATTGAAGAACCGATAGGGTTGGTCGTGTAGGAGAGTTGAGAGGAATTACGCAGTACGAGGTTGACCCGAAAATATTGAAATATAGCTGGATTCAGCAAGGTAGGTGAGTGACAATAACATCACATTTCAATTGTCGTAAAAACGATTTTAAATGGCCTTTGCACGTCTACATTATATATTCATGTTTAACAATGATCAATTAAAGGAGCTTGTAAAAAAGGCAAGAGAGGCCACTCCAAAAAGAAATTTTGCTCAATCGGCTGAAATAACTTTAGTATTAAAAGATATTGATGTCAAAAAAGGATTTAGTGTCAACGAAATAGTAGTATTGCCTAATCCAACTAAGAAAGGATCTTCACTTTGTATGCTTGCAACTGGAGACATGGGGTTAAGAGCAAAGAAGGCCGGTGTTGATCAGGTGATGGAACCTGATACTCTAGATAGGATTGGGACAAATCGGAGAGAGGCCAGAAAAATCGTTCGCTCTTATGACTTTTTCCTCGCAGATGCTACTTTGATGTCATCTGTTGGTCGATCGCTAGGTCAATTTTTGGGTCCTAAAGGTAAAATGCCCACCCCTGTTCCCTATGGCGCACCTATCGAAAACATAGCATCAAGGCTGAGATCATCAACAAGGATAAGATCCAAAAATCAGTTAAACATGTCAACAAAAATAGGAGATGAATCAATGACTGATGAGCAACTTGTAGCAAATGCTAGTGCGGTCATTGCTTCAGTTGAAAAGAAACTGCCTCAAGGAGATAAGAACATTAGGAACGCTATAATCAAATTTACTATGGGTAAAGCATTAAAAGCAAGTACCCTTGGAAAATAAACGACAGGGATAATCATTATGAGTCAAACAGCCATCATCAATAAGTTAGGAAGAACATCTTATCCAGGAAGGAAAGTCAATTTATATAAAACTTTGCAAGATCTAGCCAAATCATATAATGTAATTGCACTTTCGAGGATGACAAAAGTGAGATCAGCTCAGCTTATGGCAATTAGAAAAAAATTCAGAAGTGAGATCAAGATAATTACCATAAAAAACAAGGTTGCTCAGAGGGCCTTTGAAGAGATTTTCAAGGATGTTAAAGGATTGGAATTCCTCAATAAAGAGCTTGAGGGCCAGTGCGCATTGATGTTTACCAACCTTAGCCCATTTAAAATGAATTTAACATTTGACAAAAACAAGATATTCATGGCAGCCAAAGGCGGTGATATCGCCCCAACGAACTTGTCATCCCCTGCTGGTAATACAGGGATAAATCCAGGTCCAGTATTATCTGAATTCAAAGAATCTAATGTCCCAACCAAAATTGATCAAGGGACGATATGGGTTTCTAAGGACACAGTTGTCGCAAGAGCCGGTGATGTTATCCCCCAAAAGTTAGCAGCTTTGTTAAGTAAATTGGATGTAAAACCAATCGAAGCAGGCGTTTCAGTTAATTTTGCGATTTCTGAGGGGCTTGAGTTTAAGGAAAAGGATCTAAAGATAGTAGTTTCAGATTATGTTCAGGAATTAATAAAATCCTTCCAGGAGGCTTTGTCCCTTTCAGTAGAAGCGGTATACTTTACAAAGGAATCAATGCCATTAATACTCTCAAAGGCAAAACAACATGCATTGTCCCTAGCTTCAGAATCCGGATATACTTCGCCTGACACGATTGAACTGGTAATGCTCAAAGCTAATGCAATTGCTTCAAGTTTGGCTCGCCAGTTAGATTCCAAGGGCTTTTCTTCCAATAACTGATCCATATTTTTTTATTTGGTAATTCTTAATAGAATTCAAAACAGTTCATTAATTTTTTAAATCTGAATCTGGCTTCTTTTTGTACCCTTGACTTTACACCCAGGATATCACAAATGCCAAAGTTTAGATATCAGTTATCTTTTGGGATAATTTGTTACTTGGAACCCTTTGAGACTAAAATGCTAGATTAAACTTGTGCAAAATAATATGACAAAATAATAATATTAAAATCGAGAAAAGGATAAAGTTTAGCCGAAAAGTGAAGATAAGCCTTCTAATGCTTCTTCTTCTTTCTTCTCGTCCTTCTTCTCTTCTTCTTTTGCCGGGGCTCCTGAGCCTGCAGCAGCTGGAGTAGCTTGTGCGCTTGCTGGGGCAGCGGCAGCTATCGGAGCAGCTTTTAATGCATCCTCAATGTTAACTTCACTTAAGGCTGCAACCAATGATTTAACTCTAACTTCATCTGGTTCTACACCTGTTGATTTAATTACATTTTTTACATTATCTTCATTGACATCTTGCTTTAATTTGTGTAATAATAAAGCAGCATATACATATTCCATGATAAATGAAAATTTCACAAGTCCATAATATAAAACTTTATAAAATTCGTGAACTACGTGCAACAGCATAAACATGCTCCTTTAATTCCTGAGACATCAAAGAATTCATTTTTTTTATCAACATTGTTCTTGCTTCGGACCTCTCTTCGTCGGATGCTGAACTAAAGTAATTACTAAACAATTCTGCAAAGCTTTCTTTAATCCAACCATCCAATACAAAATACCTATTCTCATTTATTGGGATTACCTTATCGATTTTTGGGTCAATAATGTCTTCGAAATCCCCAGTATCTAGCCTATCAATAATAAAGAAAATGCAGTTGTTAGGTTCTGGATTGTTTATTGCTTCAATTGGTTTTCCTTGAGCCCTTCCCGACCTAATTCTTTCAAGCAGGCCTACTGGTTTTAGGAAAGTACCCTTAATTCTTATTACTCTATCATGATCAGAAATAATCTTGCCTATTATCACATAATTTGAATTTTCATCTCTTCTTACCACAAAAACAAAATTACCGGGCTTGAACTTAGACATTCCAAACATGTTGAAAAGTTAACGATCTAATAATATAATATTTACTAATGATCTGATAAAAAAAGATACTAGATTTTTTAAATATATTTATGATTTTAAGCAAATTATTTAATTACATTTATTAATGTAACCAATAATTATATGATAGAGTCAATCTTGCAAAGATTCGATGATTTAGATATGAAAATTTTGTCAGAATTGACAAAAGATGCAAGTATTTCAATCCCCCAGCTAAGTAAGAAATTAAACATTAACTCCTCAGTTTTATATAGTAGAATCAAAAGGCTAACTAAACGAGAACTTATCAGGAAATTTACTGTTATCATAAATGAATCACAGTTGGGTATTAACATAAAGGCAACAGTAGGCATAAATCGTGATCCAAAATTAAAAGAACCTATCCATAATGAACTTATCAAAATTCCTGAAATAAGGTCACTCATAGAGGTTACTGGTCGTTTCGACATAATCCTGTCAGTAAATACAAGAACTCTAGAGGAACTTCACAAGGTAGTAATAGAGAGAATTGGGAAAATAGAAGGGATACAAGCTACAGAGACCTTCGTGGAGATGCAACGAACAGATAAGGAACCGGTTTATTCGATACAAACTAGTAATCAAAATTTTGGCTGAGTAGTGGTCATGATGAATTGGATTTTGAAATTAGAAATATTAAAATTATAATGAAATATTTAGAATCTTAGAAATCAATTGTTCTCGTTCCAAAAAATACTCGATAAAATCCAAAAAAGAATAGGAGAGATTTTTCAGACTCTTAAATTAGCTAAGAAAACAAGCAAGGACGATTATTTCACTCATCTAAGATTGGTATTATTGGCTATAGGTGCTGTAGGCGGGATTGGATTCATAATAAAGTTAGTTGGCGAGCTACTATTTGTAAATAAGTAGCACGAATTTTTTGCCTTTTATGCAATTGAAAGCTAGAATTATAGATTTGACGCTATGATTTGTTTTTGTGAGCTAAGATGAGTAAAAACCCCGTGGAAATTGATGTCGAAAACAAGATAAAGATAAATCCTGAAAATATGATCATTGAAAAGCTATACCCGATTATTTATGATAACTCAATTTTTCTATTTTACAAGGATGAAAATGAGTTAATCAGTTGTTATGAAATTACAGACAAGAACACAGTAGAAAAGGCAATGCTAAATCCTGATAAAATAATTGAAATATTAGAAGAGCTAGAAAAGTGATATACTATTATATTATTGAATTTTGCATAATATTTAATGTCTCATAGCAAATACGAATCGGGAAATAGAAAAAGCAATGAAATTTTTATCGGGAAAAAACCACTAATGACGTATGTTACCGCAACTCTAGTCCAACTAGCTAATGAGCCAACTGTCGTCATAAAAGCAAGAGGGAAAAGCATCACAAGGGCAGTAGATGTGGCTCAAATAATAGTGAAAAGAATGAATACATTGGGTTATAGGGTAGAAAAAGTAAAGTTAGGGTCGGATGTTCTCACTGGCACCGAAGATGATAAACCTAGAAATGTCTCTACAATAGAGGTATCAATTTCAAGATCAAAGTAAATTTTTGCTACTTTTTCAAAGTCTAATCGTATAATTTTTCGAATATTTAATAATTACTTGAAAAGTATGATATTATGATCATGTCTCACGAATATTTACAAAAATCCATGGGAAATATCTTGATTTCTGTGGTTATACTTGTGTTTTTATTTCATCTGAATCAGTTATCGGGTAAGGATCTTTTAATTCATGGTTTATTTTTCGAAACTCAAAATCAGCCAATGTTAACTCATACAGACAATAAGTTTCATTTTGCAATTGACTATCCTAATAACTGGGAAAAATCGGTAAAGCTAAACAATGAAATAATACTGATTGCCCCTAAGGACAAAGATTCGGTAAGTAGCCCAGCTGGTATCGTGGTCAAAGTAGTTCCCACTACAGGAAAAAACATATCTGCCGATTCTGCATCAAAAGGCATTGTATCTCAAATTCAAAAAGAACATAAAGATTTCAAATTGGAAACATCTGATACCCTAACAGTGGACGGAAAGAAGGCTGCGAAAGTAGTTTTTACAGCAACGGACAGTAAATTACAAAATCGCAAGGCAATGCAAATTGTAGTTTCCAATTATGAGAATATATACATTCTTACATACAAAGCCTCATTGGATAAATACAATACCTTTGAAAATACCGCAAATGATATGATAAAGTCATTTAAATTCTTGCCTAAATAATAATCAATTAAAATTGCTCAGCGCACTGATATTATCAATGCGCTAAACATGTTCCCCTTCGGTTTGGTCGATGTAACTATTAATAAAAGTATTTCATATTTAAAGTTATCAATTTTGCACCCTGGTCATCCTTGTAAAATACCTTGGACTTGAACCGGTCCCTTTTGGAAGGTGAGAAGTCTCGAATACAGATCTAGTTCCCAAGTCGATCTCATCAGGTGCAACAGGACACTCCCCCCATCATAAATCATTCATGAGGTTGTCTAGTGAATCTTGCAAATATTCGGACCTAGCATGATGCTTTAAGGTAAAGTCTTTTATTCAGCAAGTATTAGGATACAAGAAACGGGCTGAAAA